>JAGQIB010000185.1 GCA_020431545.1 Gemmatimonadota bacterium | reverse complement strand
CTGGCGCTTCGCGAGCTCGTGCTGCGGATGGGAGGGGAGGCCGGGGTAGACCACGCGCCGGGTCGCCGGATGCGCGTCGAGCTTCTGCGCGATCACCTTCGCATTCTGCTCGTGTCGCTCCATGCGAACCGCGAGCGTCTTCGTGCCGCGGAGCCCGAGCCAGCAGTCGAACGGGCCGGGGATCGCGCCGGCCGCGAACTGCAGGAATCGCACGCGCTCCGCGAGCTCGTCGTTCGAGGTCAGCACGATGCCGCCGACCATGTCGCTGTGCCCGTTCAGGTACTTCGTGGCGGAGTGGACCACCAGGTCCGCGCCGAGCGAGATCGGGCGCTGGAAGAACGGCGTCATGAACGTGTTGTCCACGGCGAGGACCACGCCCCGTTCGCGGCAGATGGCGGAGAGCTCCCTCAGGTCGGAGATCTCCAGGTTCGGATTCGTGGGCGTCTCCACGAACAGCATCTTGGTCTCGGGTCGCAACGCCGCGCGGACCGCCGCGAGGTCGGACGTCTTCACGCGGTCGAACGTGAGGCCGTGCCGTTCGCGGATGCGGCGGAACAGGCGGAACGTGCCGCCGTAGACGTCGTTCGTCATCACGAAGTGGTCGCCGGCGCTCAGCGTGCACACGACGGCGTCGATCGCGGCCATGCCGGAGCCGAACGCGATGCCGTGCTTCGCGCCCTCCAGTGTGGCGACGTTCGCTTCCCAGGCCTCGCGGGTGGGATTGTCCCCCCGGGCGTACTCGTAACCCTGGTGAACGCCGATCGACTGCTGCACGTAGGTGGAGGTCTGGTAGATCGGCGTGATGATCGCGCCCGTGGTCGGATCCGGCCGCTGACCGGCGTGGATCGCGTCGGTGGAAAAGCCCACGACTGCCCTCTCGCGTTTCCCGGGTGAGACGCCGGTTCCGCGAGCCGACCGTCGGGGTCGGCCCGCGCGTCCCCGGGAATCGGGGAGCCGGACGGATGATCGATCGAGGGTAGGGAGAGGTCCGGACCTTCGTCAAGAAGGGGGCCGGGGCCGGTCGCGGGGCCGTGATCGATCGCCTGGGGGCTGGCGCGGGGCCCTTGGAGAATCGGCTTCCCGCTCGCCGCCGCCGACGGTAAGTTGCGACCGTTGCGGAGGTGTCCCCGTGCATCGAAAGCTGTTCATTCCCGGCCCCACGGAGGTCCGTCCGGACGTTCGCGCGGCCATGGCCACGCCCCCGGTCGGTCACCGCTCCGAGGAGGCGACCGTCGTCGGCGAGCGCATCATCGGTCGCCTGCAGACGCTGCTCCACACGCGCGGCCCGATCTTCCTGTCCACGTCTTCCTCCACCGGGTTGATGGAGGGCGTCGTGCTGAACGGGTCCACGAAGCGGTTCCTGTCCGTGCCGTGCGGCGCCTTCGGGGAACGCTGGCTCGACATCTGCCGCGCGTGCGGCCGGGAGGTCGACGCCATGCCGGTGGAGTGGGGGCACGCGGTTCGGCCCGAGGCCCTGCGCGAGAAGCTCGCCTCGAACCGGTACGACGCGGTCCTGCTGACCCACAACGAGACCTCCACCGGAATCCTGAACCCCTTGCCCGAGCTGGCGGCGGTCGTCCGGGAATTCGACGACGTCTTCCTGTTCGTGGACGCCGTGAGCTCGATGGGCGCCGTGGATCTCGATTTCGAGGCTCTGGGGCTGGACGGCCTCCTGGCGGGGGTCCAGAAGGCCCTGGCGGCGCCCCCCGGCTTCGCCGTGATGGCGGTCACGCCGCGCGTGATCGACCGGGCCCGCCGGGTCGAGAACCGTGGGTTTTATTTCGATTTTGTGCGACACTTCGCCGCGTACGAGAAGCGGCAAGGGGTCACGACCCCCTCGACCTCCCATCTGTTCGCCCTCGATCTCCAGCTCGAGCGAATCCTCGAGGAGACGATGCCGGCGCGGGAGGCCCGCCACCGGGCGATGGCCGAGCGCGTCCGCGCCTGGGCGCGGGAGCGCTTCGCGTTGTACCCGGAAGAGGGGCATCAGTCGATCACCCTCACGTGCATCCGGAACACGCGCGAAGTGGACATCGCGGCTCTCAATCGGGAGCTGGCCAAGCGCGGAGTCGTGATCGGGAACGGTTACGGCAAGTTGAAGAATCAAACCTTCCGGATCGCGCACATGGGCGAGATCCGGCTCGACGAGATCGAGGAACTCCTCGGCTGGATCGACGAAATCCTGGGGATGAAGCAATGAAGCGAATCGTGGTTCTGGACGCCATCTCGGACGACGCCTGCAAGCGCCTCGAAGAAGAGACGGGCTGGGTCGTCGAGAAGCGGCTCGGTCTGGCCCCCGCGGACTTGCCGGCGGCGGTGGAAGACGCGGACGTCCTGATCGTCCGCAGCAGCACGCAGGTGACGGCGGAGGTCATCGCGGCCGCCCGGCGGCTGAAGGTGATCGGTCGCGCCGGCATCGGCGTGGACAACATCGACATGGAAGCCGCCTCCGAGCGCGAGATCCGGGTGGTGAACACGCCGGGCGCCACCACGACGTCGGTGGCCGAGATCACGATCGGCGCGATTCTCTCGCTCGCTCGCTGGATCCATGTCGGTGATCGTTCGCTGCGGGCCGGCGAGTGGCGTCGCTCCGACTTCCAGGGTTTCGAGCTCAAGGGCAAGCTGCTGGGCCTCGTCGGCTTCGGTCGCATCGGTCGCGAGGTCGCGACGCTCGCGCAGGCGTTCGGCATGCGCGTCGTGGCCACGGATCCGTTTCTCGACTCGAGCTCGGTCCAGGGCGTTCGGATCCACACGCTGGACGACGTGCTCTCTCGCGCGGACTTCGTCTCGCTGCACGTTCCCCTGGATCAGGACACGTCGCGCCTGCTCGGTCGCGAGCAGCTCGAGCGCATGAAGCGCGGCGCGTTCCTCGTGAACTTCGCCCGCGGCGGTCTGATCGACGAGGAGGTGCTCGCCGAGCTCCTGGAACGCGGCCACCTCGCCGGCGTCGCGCTGGACACGTACGCCACGGAGCCGCCGGGCGCGTCGATCGAGCGGATCCTGGCGCACCCGCGCTCGCTGCTGCTCCCGCACCTCGGCGCGCAGACTCGAGAGGGTCAGATCCGCGTCGGCATGGAGCTCGTGGAGACCGTGGCAAAGGCGATCAAGAAGTTCATGAGCGACCGCGCGAACCGGCTCGCCGAGGAACGGGAAGCGCAGGAGGCCGCCGCCGCGCTGAGCGAGGCCGGCGAGGGCTCACCGGAGAGCGCGTCCTAGCGCGGCTGCCACCGAATCGGGCCGGCGATCCATGAGGGTCGCCGGCCGACCAATCCGGGCCGACGATCCAGTTCCAAGAATCCGGGAAAGGGGGCGCAGTGCCGGTCAAGAACGATCGCTGGATCGCGCGCATGGCGCGCGAGCACGGGATGATCGAGCCGTTCGAGCCGAATCAGGTGCGCGACGGGGTCATCTCGTACGGAGTATCGTCGTACGGCTACGACATCCGCGTCGCGGACGAGTTCCGCATCTTCACGAACGTGAACACGTCGATCGTGGACCCGAAGGAGTTCGACCCGAGATCGCTCGTGGACGTCGAGGCCGACGTCTGCGTCATCCCGCCGAACAGCTTCGCGCTCGCGCGAACGGTCGAGTACTTCCGGATCCCGCGCGACATCATCACCGTGTGCGTGGGCAAGAGCACCTACGCCCGGTGCGGAATCATCTGCAACGTCACGCCGTTCGAGCCCGAGTGGGAGGGCTACGCCACGCTCGAGATCTCGAACACCACGCCGCTCCCGGCGAAGGTCTACGCGAACGAGGGCATCGCCCAGGTGCTCTTCCTCCAGGCGGACGAAGAGTGCGAGACCAGCTACGCCGACAAGAAGGGCAAGTACCAGGCACAGACGGGGGTCGTGCTCCCGCGCCTGTAGGCGAGGGAACGCGCTTCCGCGGAGGAGAAGATGAAGTCCGTCGTTTTGATCAAGCAGGTGCAGGAAGCGCCCTCGGTCCAGGGCGAACCCGGCGGCCCGGGGAAGGTCGTGGCCGACTCCCAGAACGTCACGAATCCGTACGACCTCTTCGCGGTCGAGGAGGGAATCCGCGCCCGCGAGAAGCACGGCGGTGAGGTCACGGCGATCACGCTCGGCGGTGACACGGCGGTGGAGTCGCTGCGCGAAGCACTTGCGATGGGCGTGAACGGCGCGGTGCACGTCAAGGACGCCGCGTTCGACGAGCTGGACAGCTCCGGCGCCGCGCGGGTGCTCGCGGCCGCGGTCGAAAAAGTCGGCGACGTGGACGTGGTCTTCGTCGGCAAGGCGACGATCGACACGAACATGGGCGTGACCGGCCCGATGGTGGCGCGCCATCTCGGGATGACGGTGCTGACCGAGGTCTTCGAAGTCGGGGAGGTCGACGCGGCCGGCCGGTCGATCACGGTGAAGCGCCTGCTGGAAGACGGTCTGCAGGAAGTGAAGGCGAAGCTCCCGGCGCTCCTCGCGGTGACGAAGGACATCAACGAACCGCGCTACGCGTCCCTGCTCGGGATCCGGAAGGCCGCGAAGGCGCCGGTCACCGTGTGGTCGGGCGCGGATCTCGGCGTCACGGCGACGAGCGCGACGCGCATCACCGCGCGGACGGTCCCGGCGGCGCGGTCGGCGGGCGAGCAGTTCCAGGGAGAGCCGGAGGAGCTCGCGGAGAAGCTCGTCGCGAAGCTCGTCGAAGGCAAGTTCATCTAGGACGGGGGAGTGACATGGATTTCTGGGTAGTCGTCGCCGAGGAGCACGGCACGGTGAAGCCGGTCACGCGCGAGCTCTGTGCGCGGGCGGCCGAGCTGGCGGGTGCGGCCGGCGGCAAGGTGAGTGCCCTCGTCCTTTCGGATCGCGGCGAGGAGATCAATCAGCAGCTCGCGGGGCTCGGAGTGGCGCAGGCGATCTGCGTGAACTCGCCGGAGCTCCGGCGGTACCGGACCCGCCCGTGGGTCGACGCGGCGGCCGCGGCCGTCCGCGCGCACTCGCCGAAGGTCGTGCTCGTGCCGGCGACGACGAACGGGCGCGA
>JAGQIB010000184.1 GCA_020431545.1 Gemmatimonadota bacterium | reverse complement strand
CGCTGCTTCGACATCGGGAACACGACGCGGGCGGCGTTGAGCCGGTTTCTGGAGTCCGGCGACCCGATCGCGGGCCCCACCGATCCGTACTCGGCCGGCAACGGTTCGATCATGCGTCTCGCTCCCGTGGCCATGTTCTGGGCGAATGACGTCGACACGGCGGAGAAGATGGCGGCCGAGAGCTCCCGCACCACCCACGGCTCGACCGAAAGCGTGGATGGCTGTCGACTCCTCGCGCGGATTCTCGTGGCGGCCCTCGGCGGCGCGAGCAAGGAGGAGTGTCTCGCGGCAGGATCCGGGCGCGACTACTCGGAGAAGATCGCGTCGATCTCGGGCGGCGCGTGGAGGGGCAAGTCGGAAGACGAGATTCGTGGAACGGGCTACGTCGTGGAGAGCCTCGAGGCCGCGGTGTGGTCGTTCCATCACTCCGACACGTTCGAGTCGGCGATCCTGCGGGCGACGAATCTCGGCGACGACGCCGACACCACCGCCGCCGTCTGCGGTCAGATCGCCGGGGCGTTCTGGGGCGTCGAGGCGATCCCGGGATCATGGCGCGAGAAGATCGTGATGCGCGAAGAGATCGAAGGGATGGCGGACGCGCTCGGCCCGCGGTGAGTGATCGCGGAGACCCGATCGAGGCCGGATGGCGAACGACCGGATCTCCCCGTGAACCGAAGTCGCGCGGAGGATTGCCCCCCGGCGAAGTTCCTACCAGTCGGCACAGGCCTTGCCGCAGGCGGTCGCGATCGTCGTGATGCAGGTCGTGACTGCGAGACTGGGCTCGTCGACCGTGGTCGTTGCCGCTCCCTGCACGGAATCGATCGCCTCTTCGGTGAGAATGCGAATCGTGCGGCGGTCGAGCTGAATCTTCTCCTTCTTCGACATGGTCGTTGCTCCTCGATAGGTGCGTGGATGATCTCTCCGGATGCGCTTCCGTCGACTCCGACGGGTCGCGGTCCATCCGAAGCCGGAACAAGGAGCAAGAAAGGGGCCGAGTGTCTTCCGTGCCTCCAGGTGTTGCTCGCGCCCGATTCGAGACAGCGAAGCCCACCCTTGCGTTCGATTTCCAACAAGGGACGTTCGCGGTGAGGCGAACGACACGATCGAGTGCCCGTGCGGCACGCTTGATCTCGCCCTGTTTGAACGTCTACAGTTCCGATCTTCCCGCTTCACGCACCGGATCACCGGATCGAAGAGGAGGCCCTCTGGTCGCCGTGCGACGTTGCCTCGCGATTGCGGGCTGCTGCGGACTCGCGGCGTGTAGCGCTCTGCCGCCACCCCCGCCGCCCCGCACGACCCACGTGCCCCCGAGTACGATCCAGCAGTCGGATCATCCGATCCTGAAAGTCGCTCCCGCTTATCCGGAGAGGGCGCAGGAGGACCGACTCGAGGGGTGGGCCGTGATCCGAATCTACGTCGACGAACAAGGACGGATCACCGACACCGAGGTAGTCGATTCGAGCGATTCGATCTTCGAAGATCTATCCGATCGGGCCGCGTGGCAGTTCGTGTTCGAGCCTCAGATCGAGGATGGAGTACCGGTGGCGCGAACCTACGACAACCTGTTCAGATTCCGGTTGGAGGACGAGCCGGAGCCGACCTCCCGCTCGCACTCACGCTGACTTGATTCCCGTTCCGCCGATCGGGGGCCCGTTGAACATCCGCGAGAGCTACGACGCCGCAGCCTCCGGGTACGCCGACGCGCTCACCGGCGAGCTGGCCGGCAAGCCGCTCGATCGTCATCTCCTCGATCGCTTCGCCGAGGGAGTCGCCGGCCGCGGACCCGTGGCGGATCTCGGCTGCGGTCCCGGGCACGTCGCGCAGTACCTGCACGAGCGCGGGGTGGACGTCCGCGGACTCGATCTCTCCCCGGGGATGATCACCGCGGCCGGGGCGCGCTTCCCCGAGGTGCCGTTCGCCGTCGGCGACATGCGGGACCTGCCGCTCGAGGATGCGAGCCTCGGCGGCGCGGTGCTGTTCTACGCGATCGTGCACTTCGTGCCGGAGGGGCTCACTGTCGTGTTCAAGGAGCTGAATCGAGTGCTCCGACCCGACGCGCTCGCGCTCATCTCCTTTCACGTGGGCGAGGGCGTCGTTCACCGCGACGAGATGTTCGGAGCTCGCGTGAACCTCGATTTCTACTTCCACGGCGTGGAGCCCGTGACGGACGCGCTCCTCGCCTCGGGACTGGCCGTGATCGAGAACACCCTACGGGAGCCCTACGAAGGGGCGGAGTACCCGAGCCGGCGGTGCTATCTTCTGGTGCGAAAGGTCGCGGAGCCGGCGTGACTTCTCGGTCGCAACCGTGACCGTGTTCCCGCCGAGCGCAATCGATCCCTCAACTGGAGCCGCCGATGTCGTCCCGTCGAACGTCGCCTCTCGCCCCGTGCCTCATCGCGTGCCTGATCGCGTCGTCGCTGCTCGCTCCCGTCGCCGCCCCCGCTCAGGCACCGCCGGATCCCGCCGTCCTGCTCGCCGGGCAGCGCGAGGCGATGGACCGGCTCGCGTTCCTCGACGGCGTGTGGCGCGGGTCCGCGTGGGCCCTCTCGCCGAAGGGCGACAAGCACGAGATGACGCAGACGGAGCGGGTCGGGACGTTTCTCGGGGGCACCGTCCGCGTGATCGAAGGCCGCGGCTACGACGCCGACGGGACGCTGGTGTTCAATGCGCTCGGTGTCGTGTCCTTCGACGAACGGGCGGGCGAGTTCTCGATGCGATCCTACGCACAGGGACACACGGGCGATTTCGTCCTCACGCCAATGGAGCACGGGTTCACCTGGGAGATCCCCGCCGGTCCGATGACGATGCGATACACCGCGAACGTGGCGAACGGCACCTGGCACGAGTACGGAGAGCGCGTACTCCCCGGGCAGGATCCGGTGCGCTTCTTCGAGATGACGCTGATCCGGGTAGGTGACACGGACTGGCCGGAGGCGGGAGCGATCGGGCCGAAGTAGCGTCCGCGCGGCTCCCGCGAGATCGGCGACCTAAAATCGGGGATTTCTCCGCATCCGTCCGGTGGCCGGTCACACGCGCCGGCGCTGCTGCGTATCTTCGGGGCACCGCTCCCGGCTCGAGCCCGATCGTCTTCGTAGACGTCGCGTATCGCCCCCGCGCGCCGATCCGATTCGCGGCGTCGGAACCTGTTCCAAGGGGACCGACATGCCACACCTCCGCCCGATCTCAGCACTCACCAGTACCATGTTCTTCTTCGCGGCCGCCGCGGCGACCGCCGCCGATCCACCGAGCGTCCAGTTCGAGACCACCCTCGCGGGCTACACGATTCCCCATGCGCGCGACGTGGTGGTGGACGCCGCGGGCAACTCGTACCTGATCGGCTCCGCCTACCAGGACGGTCACAGTCTCGACGTCCTCGTGGCGAAGGTCGACGCGACCGGCAACGTCGCCTGGACGAAGTACATCGTGAGCAGCTCACACAACTACGCCACCGGAATCGCCCTCGCGCCGGACGGCGACGTGTGGGTCGCCGGCTGGACGGACTCGCCGGACTTCCCGCTCGTGAACCCCATGGACGCGACGTTCCAGGCGCGCGAGATCTTCCTGATGCGCCTCGCTCCGGACACCGGCGCTCTCGAATACAGCACCTTCCTGGGCGGCGACTACACCGACACCGCGGAAGGCCTCGCGATCGACGACACCGGCGCGATCTGGCTCACCGGCCAGACGGGTTCCACCGACTTTCCCACGACGCCCGACGCCTACCAGCCCGAGCCGAGCCTCCCGCTGTACTTCTTCGCCGACGCGTACCTCACGAAGCTCTCGCCCGAGGGGGACCAGATCCTCTACAGCACGTACTTCGGTGGCCAGGAGGACGACGGCGCGCGCCGCATCGTGCTCGACTCCGCCGGCAATCCGATCATCGCCGGCGACACGGACGCCGCGGACTTCCCGCTCGTGGGTGCGCTGCAGACGTCGCCGAACGATCTGTTCGTGTCCAAGTTCTCCGCCGACGGCCACACCTTGCTGTTCTCGTCGTACTTCGGCGGCGAGGATCTGGACCGGCTCGGGGATCTCGCGATCGACGCCGCGGACCATCTCTACCTCGTGGGCTCCACGCGGTCCGTCTCCTTCCCCACCACGCCCGGAGCCTTCCAGGAGACCTTCGTGGGGGGCATCAACGCATGCGAGGTGCCGTTCGGCGCGGACTACAACTGCGAGGATCTCTTCGTGACGAAGCTGGCGGCCGACGGCTCCTCGCTCGTGTGGAGCTCGTACCTCGGCGGCACGCGCGTGGAGGAGGGTCGGGGCATCGCCGTCGACGCCTCCGGCCGCGCGTACGTCACCGGGTACACCAACTCGCCGGACTTCCCGCTCAACCACAGCAGCTTCGCCGCGGAGATCCTGGTGAGCCGCTTCGCGGTGGACGGCAGCGATCTCGATCTCACGTTCACCGTCGACTCCGGTTCCGCGAATCGCGGCAACGGCATCGCGGTCGACAGCGCGGGCGACGTCTATTTCACGGGCACCGTCGGAGTCCCGGCCAGCGTGTACCTCTCCAAGCTCGGGATGTCCCCACAGACGACGGACGTCGCGATCGGCGCCGGCGCGACGGAGCTCGCGCTCGGCCGTCCGTCCCCGAACCCCTTCGAGCCGAGCACGCGCATCGAGTACGTCGTGCCCGGCGAAACCTCCGTGCCCGTGCGGCTCCGCGTGTACGACGTCGCCGGCCAGCTCGTGCGCGAGCTCGTGAACGGGGTGAACGCGCCCGGCCGACACGCCGCGACCTGGGACGGCGTCGACGGGCGGGGCGTCGCCGTCGCGAGCGGCGTGTACTTCGTACGTCTCGAGGCCTCCGGACAGGCGCGCACCGGCAAGGTCGTGAAGCTCGATCGTTGATGCGACCGAAGGCCGCCGGCGGGACGGCTCCCGCCGGCGGCTCCCGAGTTCCACGGGACTCGCTTGCGTCGCCTCGCGGATCGTCCGACATTCTCCGCGGATCGCCCCCGATCCCTCGTCGATCCCGGAGGAGACATGAGTATTCGCATCGTCCGTCTCGGCACGACCCGCGCGAAGGGAGAAGGGACCCGCATCGGCACCGTGCGGCGTCCGCCGCGTGGCGTCCCGAAGTCCGAGTTCTCGAAGGGCAACTGGTACGACGTCTGGTTTCCGACGCTCGCCCCGAGCGTCGAGACGATGAAGCTCGGACAGGCCGCCGCGACTCCGGCCCAGTGGGCGACGTTTCGACGGAAGTTCAAGGCGGAGATGAGATCGCCGGAGGCGAAGCACGCGCTCGCGCTCCTCGCGACGCTCTCGCACGGCACGAACCTCTCGGTCGGCTGCTACTGCGAGAGCGAGGAGCACTGCCATCGCTCGGTGCTGCGCGAGCTCCTCCTCGCGAACGGCGCCGACGTGATCTCGCGATGACGACACCGGAGCCGCCGCGAAACATCTCCGCCGATCTCCCGGTCCACGTGCGCGAGAACCGCGCCTACTGGGACGCGATGGCGGACGACTGGGTGGCGTCCGGCGAGCGCGCGTGGCGGTCGCACGAGCCGAGCTGGGGATGCTGGAACGTGCCCGAGGCGGAGCTGAACCTGCTGCCCCGCGACATGACGGGGATGGACGCGATCGAGCTCGGGTGCGGCACCGCCTACTTCTCCGCCTGGATGGCGCGACGTGGTGCCCGCGTCGTGGGCACCGACAACTCCGCCCGTCAGCTCGAGACGGCGCGGCGGCTCGCACGCGAGCACGAGATCGATCTCACGCTCCTCCACGGCAACGCGGAGGCGGTTCCCTTCCCGGATGCCTCGTTCGACTTCGCGCTCAGCGAGTACGGCGCCGCGATCTGGTGCGATCCGCACGCGTGGATCCCCGAGGCGCATCGCCTGCTGCGGCCGGGCGGCGACCTCGTATTCCTCGGCAACACGCCGCTCGCAATGATCTGCACCCCGCCGAGCGGAGGCGCGGCCGAGCCGGTGCTGCACCGGGACTACTTCGATCTGCACCGGCTGGACTGGACCGGAGTCGAGATCGATCCCGGCGGGATCGAGTTCAATCTTCCGATCTCGGGCTGGTTCCGGCTGTTCCGCGAGACCGGTTTCGACGTGCTCGACTACCGCGAGCTGCGCGCGCCCGCCGACGCGACGGATCGGTTCGCGATCCCGGCCGCGTGGGCGCGACGCTGGCCGAGCGAGCAGATCTGGAAGCTGCGGAAGCGGAGCGACGGATCCTGAGCGAGGTCTCCTACGTGCCGCCCGCCGGAGACGCCTGGGAAACGACTCCGCCGGCCGCCGCCCACCTCGATCCGGCGCGCGTCGCGGAGCTGATCGACTTCGCGCGCTCGAACGAGTCCGACGTGGACCGCCCGGCCGACTACCCGGCACGGAAGGCGGCCGAGCTGCGCGAGGCGCTCGGTCCGCACGCGGACGTCGAGATGGTGGGCCCCTTCACGCCGCCCGGGGGAGCGAACGGGCTGATCGTGCGCCACGGGCGAATCGCAGCGGAGTTCGGTGACACGACGTTCGTGGACGAGATCGCATCCGCCACCAAGGGCTTCCTCTCTACACTGGTCGGCGTCGCGATCGCGCGAGGCTCCATCGCCGGCGTGCATGCCTCGGTGTACGACGGCACGGGCCTCGCCGAGCTCGCCTCCGCCCGGCATCGCGCGATCACGTGGCACCATCTCCTGCAGCAGACGAGCGAGTGGGAGGGCACGCTGTTCGGCAAGCCGTCCTCCGGACACGCGGGGGCGCGCTACGGTGAACCTCTTCGTCCGCCCGGCGAGTGGTTCGAGTACAACGACGTTCGCGTGAACCTACTCGCTCGCGCCTTGCTTGAGATCTATCGGCGTCCCCTGCCCGACGTGCTGCGCGAGTTCGTCCTCGATCCGATCGGGGCGTCGCGCACGTGGCAGTGGCACGGCTACTCCACGTCGCGGGTGTCGATCGACGGGCGCACGATCGAGTCCGTGAGCGGTGGCGCGCACTGGGGGGGCGGACTCTGGATGAGCAGCCGCGATCTCGCACGCTACGGACTGCTGTACCTGCGGAACGGCGAGTGGGGAGCGGCGCGAATTCTCCCGGCCGACTGGATCCGCGCGACGCGGGTCTCGTCGCCGCGGAACTTCATGTACGGCTACCTGTGGTGGCTGCAGCACGACGCGGAGGGCCGGCAGGTGTCGTACGCGGCGCAGGGCGGCGGCTCTCATCACGTGTTCGTCGTGCCGGAGCACGATCTCGTCGCGGTGGTTCGCTGGCTGCGCGACGAAGCGTGGCCCGGGTTCCTGGAGCGACTCCTGACCCTCGCGACGGATCGCCCGCCGCTCGGGCCGCCGCACTACGACTTCGCGCGCGTGAATCAGGACACGGACACGGACGCCGGGGCGGCGGACGACTGACGGGCCCGCCTCCAGTCCGTGGGCGACGCGCCCACGAGCTTCTTGAACGCGCGGCTGAACGCGGCCTCGGAGTCGTAGCCGACCTGCTCCGCGACGTCCGCGACCTTCGCGCCGCCCGACGTGAGCAGTCCCGAAGCGATCTGCATCCTCCACTGCGCGAGGTACTGGATCGGCGACTGGCCCACGCGCTGCGAGAAGCGCTCCGCGAACGCCGAGCGCGACAGGCCCGTCTCCCGCGCGAGGTCCTCGATCGTCCACGAGCGACGCGGATCCGCGTGGAGCAGGGCGAGCGCCTTCCCGACGTATTCGTCGCGGAGGCCCGCGAGCCACCCGGACTGATCGTCCGGCAGCTGCTCGAGATGACGGCGCAGCACCTCCACGAACATCAGCTCCGCGAGCCGCGTGAGCACGGACTCGGCGCCCGCGCGCTTCGCGCGGGACTCCTCCACGACCTGCGCGGCGAACGTCTCGATCCAGCCGTGCGACACGCCGCGCACGTGGACGAACGGCGGCAACGTGGCGAGCAGCGGATTGAACGGGCGGCGGTCGCAGCCGAGGAAACCGCACACGAGCGTGTTCGTCGGACTGCCGCCGGGTCCCAGTGCGACCGTGTGCGGGTACCGGTCCGGAGTCGACTCCAGGGTGAGCGTTCCCTCGGTGCCTTCGGGCGCGCTCGACATGACGTGCTCGTCACCGTGCGGGAACACGACGATGTCGCCGGCCGTGAGCTCGTTCAGCGTTCCGCCGCGCAGTCCGCCCCAGCACCGCCCCGACGTGACGATGTGATACGAGATCAGGTGCTCGGTCTCCGGCAGGATGCGCGGCGCGAGCTCGGTGGCGGGCACGGCCTCCACCCGCCACGGCTCGACGGCACGCACCGCGTAGAAGAACGCGCCGCTCAGGCGGACGACGCGAAGAACGTCGGACAGCGGATCCATGGCTCCTCCGGCCCCGGCGGGGCATGGAGCCGAGTCTAGGGATCCCCGGACGACGGAGCAACAAGGCCGGACGCGCGATCATTCCGCCCCGGGCCGCGAACGCCTAGTTTCCCTCTCGTACGCGGGAGTACGGAATTCGCGAACGCCGAATCCGGAATGCCGCCAGCCGTCGCAGAAGACGGAGGAGCCGACCATGAACGCCACGACCTGCCTGCCGCAGAACGGAGAGACCATTTCGAACCTCGGGCCCGATTTCGAGGCGATCAAGACGAAGCAGCGCGCCACCTGGGGCGACGGCGACTACAACGTGATCGGGCGATCGCTGCAGCTCGTGGGCGAGACGATCTGCGAGGCCGCCGACGTTCGCGGCGACGAGCGCGTGCTCGACGTCGCGGCGGGCACCGGCAACGCGGCGCTCGCCGCGGCGCGTCGCTGGGCGCAGGTCACCGCCGCGGACTACGTGGAGTCGCTGCTCGACCGCACCCGGGCTCGCGCCGAGGCCGACGGGATGGAGCTCGAGACGCGTGTGGCGGACGCCGAGTCGCTCCCCTTCGAGGACGGTTCGTACGACAAGGTGCTCTCCACGTTCGGCATCATGTTCGCGCCGAACCAGGAGAAGGTCGCGGCCGAGCTGCTCCGCGTGTGCCGCTCGGGCGGGTGCGTCGCGCTCGCGAACTGGACGCCGGACGGATTCATCGGCGAGCTGTTCAAGGTCGTCGGCCGTCACGTGCCGCCGCCGGCCGGCGTGAAGTCCGCGGCGCTGTGGGGAACGGAGGCGCGCCTCCACGAGCTGTTCCCGGCAAGCACCGCCGCGGTCCGGATCGAGGAGAAGGACTTCGTCTTCCGCTACCGCTCGCCGCAGCACTTCGTGGACGTGTTCCGTACGTACTACGGACCGGTGCTGCGCGCGTTCGCGGCACTTCCGGAGGAGCGTCGCGAGGAACTCGAGCGTGACATGCTCGCCCTCATCGAGCGGAGCAACGTCGCCACCGACGGCACCTGCGTCATCCCGGGCGCGTACCTCGAAGTGGTCGTGACGAAGCAGTAGCGCGTTCTTGCGCGGACGGCGCGGCCCGGGCGAGAATCCGGCCGAGGCGACGGGGGAGTGGACTCGAGACGTCGAGTCGCTCCCCCGCCTGCTCACCGGCCCGGATCCCGGGCAAGCACCCGGGCTTCGATCGGGTGTCGGTCACGTCCACGAAGTCCGCGAGGGTACCTTGGCCGACGACTCCTCACTCGACCCCCGCGTCCGGGTCGGACACATTCACCTGAAAGTGGCGGACCTCGAGCGCGCGATCGCGTTCTACCGCGACGTGCTCGGGTTCGAGCTCACCCAGCGATTCGGCGCGGGCGCCGCCTTCCTGAGCGCCGGCGGATACCACCATCACGTGGGGCTCAACACCTGGGAGAGCGCCGGCGGCGCGCCGCCCCCTCCCGGGCGCACCGGGATGTATCACGTCGCGTTCCTGTACCCCACGCGCCCCGCGCTCGGGCGCGCGCTGCGGCGCCTCCTGGAAGCCGGCGTCCCACTCGACGGGGCGGCCGATCACGGCGTGAGCCTCGCCCTGTACCTCCGGGATCCGGACGACAACGGCGTCGAGCTGTACTGGGACCGGCCGGATTCGGAATGGCCGCGGGACATCCACGGCGGTCTCGCGATGTACACCCGCCCGCTCGATCTCGAGGCGTTGCTCGAGGCCGCCGACGACGACAGTCCGCCCTTGTCGTGACGACGGGCGATCGGCATCATTCGTCGCCAGCGATCACGCCTCCCGAACGAAGGAGACTTCCATGAAGTACGGAGCCCGCAATCAGATCCACGCCACGGTCACTTCGGTGAAGACCGGCGACGTGATGTCGCTCGTGAAGTTCGACGTCGACACGCCGCACTCGATGGCGTCCGTGCTCACGTCCGAGTCGCTCGACGAGCTCGGCCTGAAGCCGGGCGACAAGGTCGCGCTCGTGGTGAAGGCGATTCACGTCCTGCCGGTGAAGGAGTAGCCGGCGACCCTCGTCGACGGGCCGGCCGACGACCCGATCCGCCGGCGGCGTACGCAGGAGGTGACGATGAGCGACGGGTCGGAAGTGCGCGATCTCCTCGTCGAGATCCGGGACAACCAGCGCCTCGCGCTCGAGCGGCAGGAAGAGCAACTCGCGATCGCGCGCGAGCAGGTGGAGCGATCCCGCACCCAGGTCCAGGAGTCGATCCAGCTCCAGCGACAGGCTGCGGCTCGCGTCGCGCGGATCTCGCTCGTGGTCATCCCGCTGGTCCTGGTGTGTCTCGTGCTCATCGTCTATCTCGTGGTCCGGTACCTGTGACCGGGAACGAGGATCTGCGGTTCCCGATCGGCCGCTTCGTGTGGCCCGCCGAAGTCTCCCCCGAACAGGTGCGTGGCTGGATCGACGAGATCGAGCGGCATCCGCGCGAGCTGCGCGATGTGGTGACCTCGCTGACTCCCGCGCAGCTCGAGGTTCCGTATCGTCCGGAAGGCTGGAACTCGCGACAGGTCGTGCACCACCTGGTGGACAGCCACGTCAACAGCTACATCCGCTTCAAGTGGGCGCTCACGGAGCCGCGCCCGTTGATCAAGACGTACTTCGAGGATCGCTGGGCCGAGCTCCCCGATTCCGTCGCCACTCCGATCGAGACGTCGCTGCGCTTGCTCGAGGCGCTGCACGAGCGCTGGACCGTGCTGCTCCGGGCACTCGGCCCGGTCGAGCTCGTGCGCGAGCTCGTGCACCCGGAGTGGGGGACCGCGAGTCTCGATCGTGTCATCGCCATGTACGCGTGGCACGGCAAGCACCACCTCGCGCACATCACGCACCTCGTGGCGCGCGAAGGATGGACATGGGATCGATGACGCGAGCCCGGGGGCGACTCGTCGGCGGGGCGCCGGGCACCGCGTGGGGCGTGGACCGGTGGCGGCGCGTCCGCGACCTGTTCGAGACCAGCTTTTCCGGACTCCCCGCGGGAATCGACCGTGCGGCCGCGGTCGGGATGCACTGGGCCGAGATGACGACTCCGTTCGTGTGGTTCGAGGGCCAGGATCCGGTCTGTCACGTCGGCGTTCTGGAGCACCCCGTGCTGCTCGCGGGCAAGCGAACGACGATCGCGGGGATCCACGCGGTGTGCACGCGTCCCGATCGACGCGGCCATGGCCTCGCGCGACGCGTGCTGGGCGCCGCGCTCGAGTGGATCGACGCGCGCCACGCCCTCACGAAGCTGCACACCGACGTCCCGGCGATCTACTCGCGGCACGGCTTTCGAGCGCACCCGACGTTCCGTTTCCGCGCCCGCGTCGCAGCCGATGCGGCGGTGGAACGTCGCCTGCTGTGTCCCACGGAGTCTGCGGATGATCTCGCGCTGCTCACGCGCACGCTCGCGCGACGCGCTCCGGCGTCGGACGTGTTCGCGACCCGGGATCCGGGATGGCTCACGCTCATCGACGCCGCCCTGCGCCGGGAACTCGACACCACCTTCTGGCACGTGCCGGCGCACGCGGCGATCGTGGCGTACCGGACCACCGGGGAAGCGATCCATCTGCACGACGTCATCGCACCGACGTTGCCGGCCGCCTCGGCCGTCTTGCCGCCGGGCGCGACCGCGGCCTGGTGGACCTTCGCTCCGGATCGACTCGATCCGGCGGCCGAGCCGGAGCCCTCTCCGCCCGAGGACGGCGTGCTGCTCGTGCGCGGCGACTGGCCGGAAACGTCTTCTCCGATCGGGGTTTCGCCGCTGTGGGAGCACTGACCCGAGCCCCGGTCCCGGCCCTGGTCCTTCTCCGGGCCCCGGACTAGGTTGTCGCCGGGCCCGAACCGCGCCGGCCGCACCTCCCCGCCGCGGCCCCGCGGCGAGGCCCGGGAGGCGACTCATGAAACATGTCGAGTACGACGCGGCCGTGAAGGACTTCCTGGCGCAGGACAGAGTCGCCGTCGCCGGCGTCTCGCGCGAGGGAAACGCGGCGGCGAACGTGGTGTACCGGCGCCTGCGTGCCGCGGGCAAGAAGGTCTACGCCGTCAACCCGAACGCCGATCGAGTCGAGGACGATCCGTGCTACCCGGATCTCTCCGCCTTGCCGGAGCCGGTCGACGGCGTCGTGATCGCCACGGCCCCGGCGGCCGGACGGGATCTCGTGCAGCAGTGCGTCGATCGTCACATCCCGCGCGTGTGGTTCCATCGATCGTTCGGGACCGGAAGCACGTCGGAGGCGGCGGCGGCGCTCGGCAAGGCCAAGGGACTGCAGGTGATCTCGGGAGGGTGTCCGCTCATGCACTGCGAGCCGGTGGACCTCGCGCATCGTTGCATGCGCTGGGTGCTCGACCATACGGGCGGGCTGCCGGACACCTGTCGATAGGGTGGTGGCGGCGAGAGCCGGTCCCGCGCTAGGATCGGATGGCGCGGGACCCGGCCCGTTGCCGTTAGAGAGAGAAAGGAAGGAACGCCACTCCGGCGAAACCGCAATCCCGAAGTCGCGCGTGGCGGCGCGCCGAGGAGCCCGACGTGACCGATCCCGCCCTCCAGGCCCAGATCGAGGCCGCCACCGCGTACGAGACCCTGTTCGTCCCCGCCATCTTCGAGGAATGGGCGCCGCGAGTCGTGGCCGCCGCTTCCCTGGCTCCCGGCCATCACGTGCTCGACGTCGCCTGTGGAACGGGGGTGCTCGCCCGCGCGGCGGCCGCTCACGTCGGCGAGGGCGGCCGCGTCACCGCGCTCGACCCGATCCCCGGCATGCTCGCCGTCGCGGAACGCGTGGCACCCCACGTGGAGTGGCGGCGCGGCGTGGCGGAGGACCTTCCGTTCGAGAACGACTCCTTCGACGCCTGCGTGAGCCAGTTCGGCCTGATGTTCTTCACGGATCGCGTCGGTGCGCTTCGGGAGATGAAGCGCGTCGTGCGCCCGGGCGGTCGCGTTGCCGTCGCGGTGTGGGACAGTCTCGAGAACACGCCGCTGTACGCCGAGGAGGTCGCGTTGCTCGATCGTCTCGCGGGAAGCGCCGCGGGCGACGCGCTGCGCGCACCGTTCGTGCTGGGCGATCCGCGGGAGCTCGAGTCGCTGTTCACGGAGGCGGGGTTCGACGACGTGAAGGTGACGACGCAGACAGGCGTCGGCGACTTTCCGAGCCTGCGCACGCTCGTGGAGGCGGACCTCCGGGGCTGGCTCCCGGTGATGGGAGTGCCGCTCTCCGAGGAGAAGATCGCGGAGATCCTGGCCGCGGCCGATTCGACGCTCGCGCGCTGGGTCACGCCGGACGGTCGTCTCCGGTTCGAGTCCCCGGCCCACATCGTGAGCGGGAAGGCGTAGCGGATCCGTCGCGCCCCGGATGGCACGAGAACGCCCCGGAGCCGAGGAGCTCCGGGGCGTGACCTCGCGATCGACGTCTGCGCTAGCGGAGCAGCACGAACGACCCCGTCACCACGTCGCGACCGGCGCGGGCGCGATAGAAGTAGCGGCCCGCCGGCAACGTCGCGCCGCCGTCGCTCCGCCCGGCGAACGGGATCGACTGCCACCCGGCGCCGCTCGTGGGCACGGCGCGAGAGGCGACCCGCGCACCGGAGACGTCGAAGATGTCGAGCGAGACCTCGCCCGCGGCCGGAACGTAAAGACGAATCTCGCGACCGTGCACGAAAGGATTCGCGATCGCGAGACGCAGGCCGGGCGCCGCGATCGTCGGGGTCGGCGCGTCCGTCGCGCCGGCCGGCGCCGCCGGCGGATCGTGACTGTCCGTCCAGTTCTCGAGGAACAGGTAGTAGTCGAAGATGTCGGCCCGGTTGTCGCCGGTGAAGTCTCCCGCGACGGGTCCGATGTGCGGCCCGAAGAGATCGGCGGGGTCGAAGTTCGAATCGAGGAACGGGAAGTCGTCCTCGTCGACCTTGCCGTCCTGGTTGACGTCGCCGCGCGCGAACTCCTCGCCGAACGTCTGCTCGAACAGCGGAGTGCCCGCCGGCAGCGGATCACCGAACGCGGGAAGCGTGGCCGCCGCGGGGAACGCCCGCGCCACATCGCCCGGTCCGACGGGATCCGGGAACTCCTCGGGCAGCGGAAGCGCCGGCGGATCCGGATGCCGGCTGTCGTACTCGAGCGCTCCCTCCCCGAGCGTGCTCGTGTTCATGTACAGGCGCCCGACGAAGCCATCGTTGATGTACACGTCGTAGTCCGTATCCCAGATGCTGCCCGGGAAGTTCTCCGCGAAGCCGGACACGAGCGTGAAGTCGAGACTGACCTTGAACTTGAACTCGTCCTGCCGGTGGACGCCACCGTAGTAGACTTGGAGAAAGCGCGACTGCACGCGGAAATCGGCGCCTCCGACGGACTCGTCCGAGATCCAGGAGCCGTCGTTGGGGGTGCGGAACTTCGCGCGGATGCGGAAGTCCGGGTTCTCGACCTGGGCCAGCGCCGTGGCGGACCAGGTGAGGCAGGCGGTGACGAGCAGGCCGGCGATGGTCTTGGCGCGCATGGAATCTCCCTCTCGCAGCGCGAGGGTGGGTGCCTTCCTCGGTCTTTCGCGCAGGCATCGGGGTCGCGGAAGCCGTTCAGCGCGACGACAGACGGGGAGGCGCTCCGCTGGATACATGAGCGAATGAGAACCAGCCCACGCGGGACACCGGCCCGGAAGCCGAGCTCCGTCTCCGGTCGTTGGCGCGGGATCCGGCCGGATCCCGTGAAGGAGAGTGGTGCGAGGCGGTGAGCGGATCGCCGCCCGCGGGTTCGTCAGCCCCCCGATGAGTCAGGAGCCTCCCGTGAGCCCATCGCAGACGCCTTCCGGGGCGAAGGAGTCGCCCGATCGCGCGCGCGTCCGGGTGTTTCCCCCGGGGGTACCTCTCCTGGCGGTCCTGCTCGGAGGGTGGTTGCAGCGGGTCTGGCCGCTGCCGAACGGACCCCTCCCGTTCTTGCCGGAACTGCCGGGCCCGGCGCGGTCGGTGATCGGGTGGGGGATCGTCGCCACTTCCGTCCTGCTGATCGGTCTCCCGGCGGTACGTCGCATGCGTGGGTCGGGCCAGAGCGAGAACCCCTGGAAGCCCACGACGTCCATCGTGGAGACCGGTCCCTATCGTTACACACGCAACCCGATGTATCTGCAGATGCTCATCGTGTGCCTGGGGTGCGCGATCGTTTTCGCAAACCCGTGGATCGCGCTGCTCACGCCGCTGGCGGGTGCGTGTCTCGAGATCTTCGCGATCCGCCCCGAGGAGGCCTACCTGGAGAAGAAGTTCGGGGACGAGTACCGGCGGTATCGGAGCCGGGTGCGACGCTGGATCTGACGGGTTGGATTGACGATCGTCCGTCTGCTACGATGGAAATCGCCCGCACATTCAGCCAGGAGGATCGCCGTGCAACCGATTCGTCGACTGCCACTTCGCTTCGGTCAGCGCGTAGGCCTCGCGATCTGGGCGGCGCTTTCCGCGACCTCGGTCGGCGCGTTGGAACGCGTGCCCGGTTCCGATCCTCTTGATCGCGACGCGGCTTGGGGGGATCCGTGCTCCTTGACGATCGGCTACTTCAACATCTGCTCGGGCGCGCTCTGGGAGTGGGGCGACTTTCCGCCTGAGTCCCGCTTCGGTGTATGGCTCCAGCGGCGCTACAGAGACGGCGACGGCCCGGCTTGCGACTACGGGTGGCCCGGGACGATCTCGAGCACCTGGCTCTACCTAGCCGGGGCCTCGCCGGCCGGATACGGATTCACGGGATCCGTAGGGCTGTTCGCGGCCGACGACCACGGCTGTCCGCAGGGAGCCGCGCTTGCGGAGCAGCCCTTCCTTCCCGCGGTCACGGGCTGGCAGCTCTTCGAATGGGATGAAGTCTACGTTCCAAATTCATTCGCAGTGGTTTATTCCACGGGCCCGGGGCAGCTCTTCAACCCGATGAGGGTGGCAACGGATCAGGCAAGCGCGATCGCCCCTGACGGGAAACCGGCGTGCGGATCCTGCTTCCCCGTGGATCGGCCCGCCCACAGCTACCTCTGGGGGACTGTCTCTTCCCCCGCGTGTCCAGGCCAGCCGTTCGACGACGGAACCTGCTCGGTCGAGCTCGTCCACGACACGATCGGATTTGTGCTGGTCCGCATCGATGCCCCGGTTTCCGTCGAGGCGACTTCCTGGGGAGGCCTGAAGGCGCTCTATCGCTGAAGACACGCCCTATTGACGGCCCATTTTTACCCGGGTATATTCCGGTCACCCGTTCCGGAGGACCGAGATGGTTGCCCGATCGAATGCCCCCCAGGAGCCCCGCTGCACCGCCTTCGAGGGGACCCGCCGCATCGCGTCGGGCGACCCGGCCACCGTGGCCCGGGCCACGAAGGCCGTACTGGACCGGGGCGAAGACGCCCCCGTCCTCATCTTCGACGACCGCACGAGTCAGCTCGTGGAGATCGACTTCCGGGGCACGGTGGACGACGTCCTCGCCCGCCTCACCCGCCCCGGGACGGCGCCGCGACCCGAGGAACCGGCCCCGCGTCGCGGCCCCGGCCGACCGAAGCTCGGTGTGGTGTCCCGCGAGATCACGCTCCTGCCGCGACACTGGGACTGGCTCGCCAGTCAACCGGGCGGGGCCTCGGTCGCGCTGCGGAAGCTCGTGGAAGACGCCCGTCGCGTGTCCGGCGACCGCGATCGAGTGCGCGTCGCGCGCGAGGTGACTTACCGATTCCTCTTCGCGATGGCGGGCAACCTGCC
>JAGQIB010000183.1 GCA_020431545.1 Gemmatimonadota bacterium | reverse complement strand
GCCGGCGGGTCGCCGTCCACGGAGCCGAAGTTGCCCTGACCATCCACCAGCGTGTAGCGCAGGTTGAAGTTCTGGGCCATGCGCACGAGCGTCGGGTAGATGACGGCCTCGCCGTGCGGGTGGTAGTTACCGCTCGCGTCGCCGGCGATCTTCGCGCACTTCCGGTAGTTGCTGCTCGGCGACAGATTCAGGTCGTTCATCGCCACGAGCACGCGACGTTGCGACGGCTTGAGGCCGTCCCGCACGTCGGGGAGCGCGCGCGACACGATCACCGACATCGAGTAGTCGATGTACGAGCGCGACATCTCGTCTTCGATGTCGATCGGAACGATTTTCTCGGGACCCATGGCCATCTCGGTTCAGTCTCCCCGGCGCGTACGCCGTTATACGAGGTCCAGGTTCTGGACCTTGTCGGCGTGCGCCTCGATCCACTCGCGGCGAGGCTCCACGGCGTCGCCCATCAGCTTGGTGAAGATCTCGTCCGCGCTCACCATGTCGTCCAGCCGGACGAGTCGCATGGTGCGCGTCTCGGGGTTCAGCGTGGTCTCCCACAGCTGCTCCGGATTCATCTCGCCGAGACCCTTGTAGCGCTGGACCTGCAGCCCCTTCGATCCGGACTTCCCGTCGGACATGCGCTTGACCATGCGGTCCTTCTCGTCGTCCGAGTAGCAGTACACCTCTTCCTTGCCGCGCTTCACCCGGTACAGCGGCGGGATCGCGATGTAGAGGTGCCCCTGCTCGATGAGCTGCGGCATCTGGCGGAAGAAGAAGGTCATGAGGAGCGTTCGGATGTGCGAGCCGTCCACGTCGGCGTCGGTGTTGTGGCAGCAGAGGCCGCCCATCCCGGCGACGAAGTTCTCGTCTTCTTCCACCGAGAAGTCGTAGACCATGCCGTTCGTGGCCTCGACCTCGCGCACCGACGTCACGGGCAGCGCCATGAGGTCGCCGGAGAGCTCGGTGAAACGTCGGTTCGTGGGTTGCGCCTTGGGCGAGCTCCCGAGCACCCGCTCCGCGCGCGGCTCGGTCTCCCAGACCGCCCGCAGGCGCTCCAGATCCTCGGTCGCTGTGACCGTCACGCTCCAGTGCGTGTTTCGGGTGACGCAATCCCGGCCGCGGATGGTGCGCACCACGCCGTCGGGCTCCCGTTCGGAGATCGAGGCCACGACCCCGAACGAGGACAGCAGGTACGCGAGCCCGCTCGCGAGATCGCGGGAAGACGTCGCCCAGGCGAGGTGACGGTCCGCCACCGTGCCGTCGCCGAACAGCCAGCCGCGCAGGAACGCGGCACGCAGCGGTTCGGACACGCGCCACACGAGATCCGGGATGCGTTTCGTCGTCGCAGTGGCTCCCTCGAACCCGAAGACGTGGCTCCAGGTGAGCGCGGCGATGCGGTCGACGAGTCGCAGCTCCGCCACCCGGTCCTCCGAGCGGTGCAGCTTCGGCGTCCGACCGAAGACGGTCTCGAAGGCGCGGATCAGCTCGGATGTCCAGGTCTCGCCTCGCGCGCCCAGCGCCAGCCGGATGCCGGCGCGCGGCGAGCCGCTGCCCTCGGCGACGTAGAACCCGAGCAGGAACAGCAGGTCCGGGGTCAC
>JAGQIB010000182.1 GCA_020431545.1 Gemmatimonadota bacterium | reverse complement strand
AGCTGCGGCGGCACGAAGTCGTAGCGCGCGTCCTGCGCGATCGCGAGATTGATGGACGCGTTCGTCCAGTAGAACCAGCCCGCGAGATGCAGCGTGAGCTTCGCGTCCGGCGGCACGTCGCCGAAGTCGAGCTCGATCCAGTGACCCTGCGTGATTCCCTGGTAGTGGGTGAGCGGCAGATCGCCGACCACGATGTCGTCCGTGAACTCGAGCGCCTCCGCCACGTCGCGCCCGCGCGAGTCGGTGGCCCGCACCGGGGCGCGCGCGCCTTGAAGCACGTGGATGCCGAACTCCGGGAACGGCGGAAACTTGAAACGCTCGTTCGGCTGCACCTCGGTTCCGGACGGCGTGTCGATCGCGTACAGCTTGACCTGATCCAGGTACGTGACCTCGCGCAGCTCCTCCGTGACCTGCACCGTGAGCATCCCGTCGGTGTCCGGCTGCAGCTGATCGGACGTCACGCGGATCACCTCGTCCCAGTTCGGCGGGACGTACATGCCGGGCATCATCGGCAGGCCGAGCGGGGTCACGGTGAGGATGTCGGTGATGTACTCGAACTTGCCGCCGTTCCAGGCGTACAGGAACGGGCAGGAGCCCACGAGTCCGGCCTTTTCCTCCACGGTGAGCCGGGTTCCGGCCTTCGCGTCGGTCACGCCCTGATGGATGCCGTTCGGCCAGCGCACGCGGATCGCGTCGATGCGTCCGCTGCGGCCGAGCCCGAAGTGCACGAGGTGCCCGTCGGCATCGGCACGGCCGTAGCGCGCCCCGGCGAGCAGCTCGAACGTCGCGCCCACTCCGTCGTGGTTGTTCTTGGTGCCCATCGGGCGCAGGGCGATTCCCCGGCCGACCTGACCGGCGTTGCGGGCGATTCCGGTCTTCGCGAGCGAGGTGACGAGATCGAGACGGACGTCGTCGTCCACGAGACCGACCGCCACCGGGACGGCGCGCGCTTCATTCACCGGGCGCAACGGATCGCGAGTCTGGAGGAACGTGAGCTCGCCCTGGTTCAGCGCGAGCGTCGCGCCGCCTTCCTGGCCCGCGAGCACGTCGAGGCGGCCGTCGTTGTCGAAGTCGGCGAGCCAGAGCGACGTGCCGCCGGAGGGGGGCCAGCGCACCGCGCCCTCGATCGCGAGCTCGCCGGAGCGCACGAACGAGAGATCGCCGCGATTCTCGAGCACGGTCACGCCCGCGGCCGACGCCACGGCCACGTCGAGGTCGCCGTCCGAGTCGAGGTCGCCGAGGGCCGCGTCGAACACGGACTCGGGAGCGTCGAGGGCGGGACGGATCTCGAAGCGCCCGCCGCGCAGGCTCGACGCAACGACGACCGCGCCGCGCCGGGTGACGAAGAGCAGGTCGACGTCGAGATCGTCGTCCAGGTCGCCGACCTCGACGTCGGTGCTCGGCCCGATCGCCTCCAGGCCGGAGCCGGGGGTGACGTCCTCGAACGTCGAGTCGCCGTTGTTGCGGGCGAGAACCACGCCGGAGAGTGCGGCCGCCACGAAGTCCACGTCGCCCTCGTGATCGAAGTCCACGGGCCGGAACTGCACGACGGAGCCGGAGAGGACGGGCCGCGGCGGGCTCCACGAGCCCTGCTGGCCGGGATGGAACTGCACGCCGTTGCCGCCGCCGCGCACGAGGTCGCGCTCGCCGTCGTTGTCCACGTCGAGGACGCGCGCCGACGTGACGCCGAGGAGCCCCGCGAGACCGCGGCTCTCGGTCACGTCGACCCAGCGCGCGCCGTCGCGTCGCAGATCGCGCACCGTCTGGCCGTCGCCGACGAGAAGATCCGTGTCGCCGTCCGCGTCGACGTCCGCGACCTCGGCCCAGCGGAGGTCGCTCGTGACGGGGAGACTCTCGGGGGCGAACGCCGGCACCGGACCGGCCGCGCGCACGTCGGCGGGGCGGGGCAGGTGCGCGAGCTCGAGCAGGGCGCCGACCTCGAGGTCCTCCTCGGAGAGTTGCGCGCCCGCGCCTTGCTTCACGAGCTCCTGGTATTCCTTGAGCGCGGCGGCACCCTTTTCGCGCTGCCCCGCCTGCAGGAGCGTGCGCCCGTAACGATACAGCGCCGACGCGTAGTGACGCGGAGCATCGAGCGCGCCGCGCTCGACGGCTCGTCCGAACTCCGCGATCGCGGCGTCGAGGTCCTGCGTTCGACTCGCGACGATGCCGAGGTTGTACTCGAGCTCGGGCCCGTCGCCGCCGAGCTCGCGGCACCGCAGCAGTTCCTGCTTGGCGGCGGCGAGGTCTCCGTTGCGCTTCGCGAGAAGTCCGATGGCGTAGTGCAGCGGCGCCGAGTTCGGATCGAGCGCGGCCGCGCGATCGAGATCGGCGCGCGCGTCGTCCGGTCTTCCCGCGCGCAACGCGGCGGCGCCGGCGTTGAACGCGTCGGCCGCGGATTCCGGCGCGAGTTCAAGCGCGGAGCCGAGCTCGTCGGCGGCGAGGTCGAGATCCTCGTTCGCCCAGTACGCGGATCCGAGATTCCGATGCAGCCACAGACGATCGTCCTGATCCGGCGCGAGCTCTCCGGCGTGTCCGGGAGCGGCGATCAAGACGGCGACGATTCCCCCCGCGAGCCAGCACTTCGACATGACAGCCTCCTCACCGACGTCAGCGGTCGCCGATGGTATCCGAGTCCCCGCGAGGTGGCCAGAGCGGGGAAGACGGGGGTTTCGAGGCGATTCTGAGCCTTTCCGGACTTTGTTCGCCGGCCGGACCGGTCTCTCGGAGAACGCGACTCAGGAGTCGATTGGCGTTTTCGGAAACGTCGCTCACTGCTACACTCCTGGCGTGGAGTGACCAGTCTCTCGTACCCGAGGCGGCGTAGGGGCGAGAGGCGCCGAACCAGCCATGGGAAGGGAATCCCCACCCTTCCTCGGCAGGCTCGGTCAGTCGTGGAGTCTCATCGGCATCATGGAACAATTCGGAAAGAATCTTCGCGCGCAGCGGAAAGAGCGGCGCATGACGCAAACCGAGCTCGCGAACTTGGTCGGCGTCGCCCCGGCGTACGTGAGCCAGATCGAATCCTCACTTCGCATGCCGAGCCTGAAGGTGGCCCGGCGTTTCGCGGAGTCCCTCGGTGTGGAGCTTCCGGTGCTCCTCGGCACCGCGGAGTCCGACCACCGCGGTCTCTCCGATCCGGAGAAGATCGAAATGCTTCGCCAGGTGGCGCGCGCCATCGAACGCGACCTGGACCGGAAGGAAGACCTCGAGCTCACCGAGGAGTATCCGGGTTCCCACGGCAGCACGATCGCGCGGGACTCGGAGAACGAGGTTCGCGTGTACCGGTTCACCGGTGCGCCGAAGACCGAGGGGCGTGAGGCGTTGTTCACGCACCCGGGGGAAGAGACCCTCTACTGCGCCGCGGGTGAGCTCTCCGTTCGCGAGGAAGACCAGGTCTTCACGCTGCGGGCGGGCCAGACTCGCGTGATCGACGGCTCCGTGGGGCACATCGTGCACGGCTCCGAGGGGGCGGTCCTCGTCTCCACGGTCACGCCGGCGCTCGCCTCGCGCGACGTGAGACGCGTCCCTTCGGGCAAGGAGTCCCGTCTCGCCGCCGCGTCGCACGCCTGATCGCTCGACCGCGCCGCGCCACCGCGTCCTGCTCGCGGTGGCCGGCGTGGCGTTCCTTCTCCGCCTGCTCTTCCGCCTCGAGGTTCACGGGGATCCGCTGTTCGGGATCCTCGCGATCGACTCGCGCTCCTACGTGGAGCTGGCGCGACGTTTCGCGGCGGGCGACTGGTTCTTCGGCAGCGAGCCGCTGTGGTTCGCCCCGCTGTATCCCGTGTTGCTCGGTGCGTTCTTCCGGATCTTCGGGGAGCACCTGTCCGCGGTCGTCTGGATTCAGCACGGACTCGGGGTCGGTTCCGCGGTGCTCGCGGCGGGGCTCGGGCTGCGCTTCGGCCGGCTCGCCGGCTGGGTCGCGGGGTTGCTCGTCGCGGTCACGCCGGTGGCGATCGCCTACGAGAGTCAGCTGCTGTACACGTCGCTCGCCACCTTCCTGACGGCCGTGGCATTGACGGCGTGGCTGCGCGCGGATGATCGCGAGACCGACCGACCTTCCGCGCTGGCCGGGCTCGCGCTCGGCGCGCTCGCACTGCTGCGCACGAACGTCGTGCTGTTCGCGCCCGTCGCGGCGCTGTTCCTGTTCCGGCGTCGGCCGGGTGGATGGCGGCGGCCGGCCGCGTTCGTCGGCGGGTTAGCGCTCGTGCTCGCCGGTGTCCTGCTGCGCAACGGGCTCGCGGCCGGCGTGTGGACTCCGCTCACCGTGAACGGCGGCATGATCCTGGCCACGGGATTCGCGGAGGACGCGCGCGGCGGGCGCGCGCTCGAGCGCACGCCGAACGACTTCGGCCCCGGCGGCGCGTACCAGCGAGAGGCGGAACGCGCGACCGGGCGGGCGATGACGCTGGCGGAGGCGTCCGACTGGCATCGCGCCCGCACGATGGAGCGCATCACGGCGGATCCCGGCGCGGCCGTGCGCGGACTCGGGCGGAAGCTGCTGCTGTTCGCGAACGCCGCCGAGATCGACGACAACCTCGGCTACGAGATGCTGCGTCCCCGGTCGGGACTGCTGCGGCTGTGGCCGAAGCCGTGGCTCGTGTTCTTCGTGCTCGGTTTCTTGGGGGCGGGGTTCGCGGTCGCGGCGCGGGCCGGCGCGGAACGGGCCGGCGGTCGGCGCGCCGCACTCGGTCTCGCCGCGTTCACGATCGTGTGGATGCTCTCGCTGCTGCCGTTCTTCGTGACGGCGCGCTATCGCCTGCCGTTGATCGTGCCGCTCGCCGCGCTCGCGGGCTACGCGGTGGGGGAGATCCGGGATCGCTGGCGCGCGCGGCGGTTCCGCGGACTGGCGGGCGCCGGCGTGGCGGTCGTGGCATTGGCGTTCCTCGGGGCGCGTGACCCCGGCGTGCGCGCCGACCCCGGCATGACCTGGAACGCGATCGGCGCGGCCCTGCACGAGAGCGGCCGATCGGACGAAGCGCTCGACGTCCTCGATCGCGCGACCCGGGCGCGCCCGGATCTCGCGGGCCCCTGGGTCAACCGCGCGCTCGCGCTCGGCAGCCTCGGGCGGCTGCCGGAGGCGATCGAGTCCGCGCGCCGCGCCACGGAGGCCGAGCCGGACGTCGCGGCGGGGTGGCGGGCGCTCGGCGCGTTCCTCGCGCAGTCGGGGGACTACGCGGCGGCGCGCGTCGCGTTCGAGCGTGACGTTTCACTCGCCCCGCAGGATCCCGTCGCGTGGACGAACGTCGCCCGGATCCGCGCGGCGACGGGCGACCTCCCGGGCGCCGTGGAGGCGGGGGAGTCCGCGATCCGGTTCGGGGCGGCGCAGCTCGCGGGCGAGGTGGCGCAGTGGAAGGCGGAAGCCGCTCGTCGCCCGTGACTCGTCTGCGCTAGGCTCTCCCATCGATCCGGACCGGCGGGGAATGGAATGGGCACTCGATGCGCGATTCGAATCGTCGCCGCCGCGATGGCGACGTTTCTGCTGTTGCCGACTTCGGGAGCCGGAATCCCGCCGCCGCCCGGGGTCTCCTTCCCGGGTCCGACGATCGGCCAAGTTCGATCGGAGTGGCTCTGGCCCTACGTTCTCTCCCGGGTCGAAGGAGTCGCTCCGATCGACTCGGAGGATCGTTTCCCCCGCGTCGGTACGCGTTCCGTGACGTGGTACTCGAGGGACGGTGCGGTGCTGGCGGAACTTGCCGACGTCGAGCGACGCCAAGGACATCTGCGCCGCGAAGCCAGGTTCTTCGGCTTGGCGCCATTCTGGGAAAGCTCCTTCCGTGGCAAGGGGAGCGACCGGAACACCTTCGTCGCGACCCGGTCGGGGCACGTTCTGCTGCACAAGTACGAACCGACGATCTCCACGACCGCGGTGGACGTCTACCGGGCAGGCCGCTTCGTCCGCACCGCCGGCCCGTTCCCGGGGCTCGCAAAGCTCGAGTGGAATCGCGAGACCGGCTCCTTCTCGCTCGCGACCTCGCCGGAGCCGCCGCTCGTGATCGCGCCGATCGACTCGCTCCAGATCTTCTTCTTCGTCCGGGGGCCGGTGGAGGTCGGGGCGGGGGCGACCGACACGCTCGTGGACTCGACCAGCGTGTGGCAGACCACTCAGGAAGAAGAGTGGAGGGAGCGGGCCGAGACGCGTCCGGACTCGACCCGCATTCGCTGGTTCACGCCGGAAGGCGACCTGGTGGTCGACGAGTGGGTCCCTCTGCCGGACGCGCGCGCGGAGCCGCATCCCCTCGCCACCGGCGTGATCATCCGCAACACGGAACACCAGGTGAGATTCTGGCGGGGCTCGCGCGGGGAGCGGGTGTCACTCGACCTGCAGGATCCGAGCGCGAGTGTCGCTTGCTGGTTCGACGACGCCGTGGTCTTCCGGGAGCGGACGAAGGACGGCGCGAAGTTCTCGCGGGTCGATCTGGACGACGGAAGGACACGGTGGCGCGTGCCCGCGGCGACCACCGCGATCGCCGATGGGGACTGGCTGTACGTCTACGATCTCGAGCCGGACACGGAGCGGGACCGCGAAGTCCAACGCCATCGCATCCTTGCTCTCGACGTCGCGACGGCGGAAACGCTCTTCGTGTGGCGGAGTGACCCGGACGCACGTGCCCCCGGGAATCTCGTGCGCTCGGAGGGGACGATCTTCTTCTTCACCAAGGAGGGGTTCGCCCCGATCGATCGGGCGCGCGTTCGCGAGGGGCGATTCGGGTGGAGGCCCTTCCGTCCGACGTCGGGCGATTGAGTCGGAGCCGCAGGACCCGCGACGACCGGCGGGCGACCGCCGGTCGAGGTACGACCGCGAGGTACGACCGACGGCCGGCCGCATCAAAAGCCGGAAAACAGAAACCCCTCCGGGTCCGGAGACCGGGAGGGGCTCTTCTCGCCCGGAGGCGAACTTCTTGGCAGGGCCACGGGGAATCGAACCCCGGTTTGAAGACTGAGAATCTCCCGTCCTAACCACTAGACGATGGCCCCGCGCGAAGGAGGGGTATACCGGAACCCCTTCGCTACGGTCAAGCGATACGCTCAAACACGGAGAGGACCGGCCACCGCGCCGACCCGCTCGAAATTGGCTGGGGAGGAAGGACTCGAACCTTCAGCTTCCTGATCCAGAGTCAGGCGTCTTACCAATTCGACGACTCCCCAGTGACGGGAAAGACATTAGGGGGACACCCGGGGGGCGTCAAGAGCGGGAACCGCCGGCGGGGCCTCCCGTGGCGCCAGGCGACGCCGGCGCGGCCTGCCGTGCCGCCACGCGGTAACGGTGCGGCGCACCCGCGGAGGCGTTTCTTGACGGGCTCCGGGGCCGCCCCTAGACTTCCGGCTCCGAGAGCGTGCTCACCCGCGTTTCCAGGGGGATCCCGTGAAGCTGAAGCGCCGTACCGAGGAAGACGTCGTGATCCTCGAGGTCTCGGGGAAGGTCATGGGCGGCCCGGATGCGGACCGCTTCAAGACCGAGATCTCCGAGCTCGTGGAATCCGGGACGAAGAAGCTCCTGATCGACCTGAGCGACGTCCCCTGGATGAACAGCTCCGGAGTGGGGATCCTGATCTCCGCCTACACGAGCATGCGGAACGCCGGCGCTCAGGTGAAGTTCCTGAACATCAACGAGCGCGTGAAGTCGATCCTCATGGTGACCAAGCTGCTCACGGTGTTCGAGAGCTACTACAGCCGCGAGGACGCGCTCGCGAGCTTCCGCTCGGCCGGCCAGAGCTGATCGCCGGGGGTCGACGGCAGCCCGTTCCTGGTGCCAATCCCCGGGGTCTACCCCTGGGGCTCGTCCGATCCGGCGCCGGGCGCCTCCGGCGTCTGCCCCTCCGGCAGCGACGACGGACCCAGCCGCACCTCGAACGGCAGCCGTTTCAGCGGGCGATCGTTCACGGAGGTCGACACCTGGGCGAGTCGATCGAGGACGTCCAGGCCCTCGACCACGTCGCCGATCCGCGTGCCGCGACCCTCGCCGGCCTCGAGATCCGTCAAGGTGATCATCCACTCGGAGCCCGCACTGCCGGGGTCTTCGCCCTGCCAGGCGAGCGCGAACGTGCCGCGCGGGAGCGCGGCCGCTTCCATCTCCTCCGAGGGGATCCGCTCCGCCGGTGGCACGAGGACCCAGTCGTGCGGCTCGCCCTCGCGTGTGCCCGAGGATCCGCCCTGGACCACGAGCCGCGGCACGATCCGGTGCACCGACAGGCCGTCGTACCAGCCGGTCGCCGCGAGGCCGAGGAACTGCGCGACGTGATCCGGCGCCGCCTCCCGGTCAATCCGGACCCGCAGCGAGCCGAGATCGGAGAAGAGGATCCAGGCGTCGAGCGCCGGGATGTCCTCGGGGGCCGGACTCGCCGCGCGCGGAGCGCCCGTCGCGACCAGGCCCACGGCGAGCGCCACCGTGAGGCGGGCAAGAAGATGTCGCATCGTCACAGGAATCTCCGGGGTCGGGGCTATGGCCGAGGCCGCGCGGAGCGTATCATCGAACCCGTCTCCGTCAAGCCGAGGGACGACCGTTGAACTCCGGGTGGACGCCTCCGGATCCCCGCCTCCGAATCCTGGTCGGGGTCCTGGTCCTGCTTCTCGTGGCAATCGGGGTGCGCACCTGCGTGGGGCCGGGCCCCCGCGAGGGCCGTCGCATCAACGAAGCGGAGACCCTCCTCCGCGACGGGCAGTCGGAGGCCGCCCGGGTGGAGCTGCAGGCCCTCCTGGAGGACCATCCCACGGAGGCCGCTTCCTGGCTGCGAGCCGGCCGGGCGCTGCGCGGGGCGGGGCGGGCGGAGGAGTCCGTCCTCTATCTCAC
>JAGQIB010000181.1 GCA_020431545.1 Gemmatimonadota bacterium | reverse complement strand
GAGCTTGAACCACGCGCGCGCGAAGACCTCGGAGAAGTACGCCGGATCCTTGCGGAAGCGTTCGGAGATCTCGCGATAGATCGGATCCACCTTCATCGCCATGTCCGCGTCCGTCATGATCGGGTTCTGGCGGATGGACGGATCCTCGACGTCGACCGGGCGATCCTCCTCGGCGATGCGGACCGGCTCCCACTGCCAGGCGCCGGCCGGGCTCTTGCGCGACTCCCACTCGTGGCCGAACAGCATCTCGAAGTAGCCGTTGTCCCAGCGAGTGGGGTGGGTGGTCCAGGCGCCCTCGAGCCCGCTCGTGATCGTGTCGCGGCCCATTCCCTTGCCGCCGGGGTTGTGCCAGCCGAGACCCTGCTCGGTGACGTCCGCCGCCTCCGGCTCGGGGCCGAGTTTGTCCGCGTTGCCGTTGCCGTGGCACTTGCCCACGGTGTGACCGCCCGCGGTCAACGCCACCGTCTCCTCGTCGTTCATGGCCATGCGCTTGAACGTCTCGCGCACGTCATGCGCGGTCTTCTGCGGATCGGGCTGCCCGTCCACGCCCTGCGGATTCACGTAGATGAGGCCCATCATCACCGCGGCGAGCGGGTTCTCGAGATCCCGCTTTCCGGAGTAACGGCTGTGCGGGTTGTCGGTCGGCGCGAGCCATTCCTTCTCCGAACCCCAGTAGGTGTCCTTCTCCGGATGCCAGATATCGGCGCGACCGAAGCCGAAACCGAATGTCTTCAGGCCCATCGACTCGTACGCGGCCGTGCCGGCGAGCAGGATGAGGTCGGCCCAGCTCAGGCGGTTGCCGTACTTCTTCTTGACCGGCCACAGGAGCCGGCGGGCCTTGTCCAGGCTGACGTTGTCGGGCCAGGAGTTCAGCGGGGCAAAGCGGATGTTCCCCGTGCCGCCGCCGCCGCGCCCGTCGGCCGTGCGATAGCTGCCCGCGGCGTGCCAGGAGAGGCGGATCATGAGCCCGCCGTAGTGGCCCCAGTCCGCGGGCCACCAGGACTGGCTCTCCGTCATGAGCGCGCGGACGTCCTTCTTGACCGCCTCGAAGTCCAGCTTCCGGACTTCGTCCTGGTAGTCGAAATCCTCGCCGAGCGGGTTCGTCTTGCGATCGTGCTGGTGAAGGATGTCCAGATTGAGGGCGTTCGGCCACCAGTTCATGACCGAGGAACCGGCGGCCGTATTGCCACCGTGCATGACCGGGCATCCGCCCGCGGGCTTCGTGTCGGTTCCGTTCATCGTGGTCTCCTACCTCTTTCCTTTCTTCTTGGCGGTCGCGGGTTTCGCGGAGTCGGCCTGGGCGCACTCGTGACAGACGCCGCGCGCCTCGACCTGAGTCGTCTCGACCCGGCCGAGGGCGCGGACGGAGTGCGGCAGCTTCAGATCGTCGAACGCGTCGCTGTAGAAGTCGCGGGTCAGACCGCAGCGCACGCAGACGAAATGGTGATGACGGCGAAGGTTCGCGTCGAATCGGGTCCGCTCGCGAGACGGGCCGAGCGTCGTGATCAGCCCGAGATCGCTGAGGAGCCAGAGCGCGCGGTACACCGTGTCGAGCGATACGGTGGGGAGGCGCGACCGGACGCCGCGGTGGATGGTCTCCGCGTCCGGGTGATGGCCGCTTCGCGCGACCTCGCGGAAGACCTCCATCCGCTGGTGCGTGAGCTTCACGCCGGCACTCCGGCAGACCTGCTCGAAGTGCTCCATCTGGCGCGCGATCTCCCGATCTCTCGTCTCGGGACCTGACGTCGTCACGGGCGAATCCTAGATCAGAATGACTTCCGAGGTAGGAAGAAACCAGGGACGGCGGGGATCGTCAAGGGGCTCGGCCGAGGGCGGCGAGAGCGGACGGCAACCCGAGCGCCCGGCGCCACGCCGCGAGCTGACCGAGGTGCATGGCCTCGTGCGTGACGGCCATGAAGAGCCCGAGATCGGCCAGGGTCGGAAGCTCGCCGGCGAATCTCCACTCCACCCGTCCCGTCAGCCGCGCTTCGTCGAGACGTCGCCAGGCGGCCGCGACTCGCTCGTGCTGACGACGCAGCTCCCGCACGACCCCGGGGAGTGCGGGGTAGGCGGCGGGATCGGGGTCGGGAAGCCGGGGGTCTCCCGGGCCGCGACGTTCGAACAGAAGGCGCCACTCCTCGGAGACGTCGCGCGCGAGTCCGAGATCCTCGGCGAGGAGATCCGATCCCGTGACGAGATGACCGATCGTCCACGTCGCGTGGTTCTCGAGGCCGGGTCCCGCTCCGCGCGTCCACACCTCCGGCTCGAGATCGGACGTCAGCGCTTCCGCGTAGCCGAGGTTCCATGCGTAGGCGCGAAGCGCGACGTCGGGGGGAGTGGGGCGAGTCATCGACCCTCCGGGATCAGTCGCCCTTACCGGCCTCGTCCATCTGCTTGTCGGTCCCTCGCTCGTCGACGGCGACCGCGTTCCGCGTGCGGACGATCTCGTCGATCGCCGCGCCGATGCGCGCGTGGTCCCACGCCGAGTTTTTCCGCAGCACGTCGGAAATCAGCGCCACGGCGTAGCGACGTTGCTGGGGACCGTTCCCGGCCGGAGACTCCACGATCGCGGCGGAGTTCATCTGGTTCTTCCGGTTGCCGCGGTACTTGCCGCACTGGAAGTCCTCCTCCGGCACGCAGCTGTAGAAGGAGCCGCTCTTGAAGTAGACCGCGGCGTCCGCCAGCTCGGGCGCGTACGCGTATCGATACCGGCGACGCGTCATGTAGAGGAAACGCTTCATCTCGCGGCTCGACCACTCGTCCACGATCCGACCCTGCTCGAGTCGCATCAGGAGCCGCACGAGCTCGCGCGGCGAGGCCAGGGACGCGACTCCCGGAATGCGGGCCTGAGCCGTCTTCGTCCACAAGGTGCCCTGCCGCAGCGACTCGGGATCGAGGCCGGCGGCCACGACCGGCTCCTCCAGAACCTGGAGCGAGAATCGCGTGAGTTCCGTCTTCGGGGTCTCGGCAAAGAACCGATCCGCTTCTTCGGCCGACACGGGGTACGCGTCCCCGAACCGGCGCAGCAGCATCGCCTCGCGCCAAACGGTGGCGCCGGCGGAGTTCGCGGACGCGGACACCATGTGGTCGATCCACTCGGCGAGAGTGAACGTGTCGCCCTTCCGGATCGAGCGATAGTGGTTCGTGCCCTGGACGGGATCCGCGATCGGCACCTTGTGGAAGTCGTCGCCCATCGCCCACGTGGTGGCGGGCACGTTCGTCTCGCGGAGGATCCGCATCCGGTCGTCGACGTCGGGAAAGGCGCGCGCCAGCGCGTCGAACAGGCCGGCCATCGTGAGGACCTTCCCGAGGCTGCCGGGGAACTGGGTGCGGTCCTCGCGCAGACCCGCCCAGCGGACGTGTTCGGGATCCGTGTAGTCGACGATGGCGAGCGCGTACGAAGGATCCCGATCGCGGAAGACGGCTTCGAGCGCCTTCTGCAATCCGGGATCGCGGGACTCGTCGGACAGGTCCCACTCGTGGCCCGGACCGAGCAGGTGCAGTGTGATTTCGTCGGATCGGAGACGGGCTCCGGCCGGTTGGCGACTCGACGCGGCGTCCGCCGCGAGCCGTCGGATGCCGAGTGTCTCCAGGCCATCGAACGGGTAGGCGAACACCGAACCCGCCCCCGGAGCCATGACCACGGTCCACGCGACGAGGGTCGGGACCAGCCGGCGCGACGCCCTCATGGCGCGACCTCCGGGCGACGCAGCGCGACGCCGCCGTCGAGATCCACGTTGCCGCCCGCGACCGCAACCGGGCCGACCCGCGATTCGACCACGGTGTCCGCCGTCTCCTGTCCGCGCTCCACGAGGGGACGGATCTGAAAGAGGGTGAGCTCCCCGTTCAGGAAGCCGAACTCGACGTCCCAGGGACGCGGTCGTCCGCCGGCACCTTCCGCGGCCGCGAACGTCTCCCCGATCCGGTCGACCATGGCGCGGAGGAGATCGCACTCCGCATCGGTCAGGACGCGACCGGCGGGGGCAGGGACCCATTCGATTCCGCCGCTGTCGCGCAGCTGCCGGCGATAGGGGGCCTTCGCTTCCCCCGCGAGCACGCGTCGACCGTCGGGGCGGAGGACGATCGTCTCCGCGCTCTCGTTGTCCACGGCCCCGCCGACTCCCCAGGCGGCCGCGACCGTCAGACCGCCGCGACGTTCCAGCAGGTCCGTGGTCACGAGCACGCCGGATTTCTCCGCCGGCACGCTCTTCATGAGCAACACCGACGTGTACACGTCCTCCGGACGCGTCAGCAGGTTCGCGCGCCACGACATGGCTCGCTCCCGGAAGGGCGACGCCCACACGCGCGGGATCGCGTCGAGCTGTGCCTGCTCGCCGACCACGTGGGGCACGGTTTCATTCAGGCCGGCACCGGTGAAGCCCGGCAGGTCCTCCACGTTCGTGTCGGAGCGGACGAACACGCCGGCTCCGGGTCCGAACTCGGTCTTCATCCGCGCGAGCAGCTTCTCGCGGAACCCGGGCTCGAGCGGCGTGGCGGCGATCGCCGCGCGGGCCGTCTCGACGGCGGCGGCGAGTCCCGCGTCGTCGAGCTCGCCGCGTCGGTTCTCGTCGAAACGCGCGCGCAGGATGGCGAGCGGCGAGTCCTCGCCGTCGGCGACGTGGGCGGCGAAGATTCCGAACGGGATCGCGATGGCGGGAGCGACGTGTCCCGGGAACGCGCGCGCCAGATCTCCGAGGTTCGCGGCCTTCGGGCCGACCACGCGGCCGGAGAGCTCGCCGTGCAGGTCCTTCAGGACGATGAGGTCCCGTGCGTCGAGGTCCGGCACGGGCGCGCTCACCTTGACGGTCGGCACTTCCGCGCGTCGGGTCAGCGCGTTCCGCAGCGAGTCCGGAACGTCGGCCCACCGTTCGAGGACGACCGATCCCGCCGACGATACGGCGAGCAGGACGGAATCCCCGTCGGCCGCCGTGACCCGGGCGCCGGCGTCCCGCGAGAGGAGAGCGTTCGGA
>JAGQIB010000010.1 GCA_020431545.1 Gemmatimonadota bacterium | reverse complement strand
ACAAGAGCGTGAACCCGGACGAGGTGGTCGCGGTCGGGGCGGCGATCCAGGGCGGCGTACTGACGGGTGACGTGAAGGACATCCTGCTGCTCGATGTGACGCCGCTGAGCCTGGGCGTCGAAACCTACGGCGGCGTGATGACGAAGCTCATCGACCGCAACACGACGATCCCGGTGCGGAAGAGCCAGGTGTTCTCGACCGCGTCCGACAGTCAGCCGGAGGTCGAGATCCACGTCCTGCAGGGCGAGCGCCAGATGGCGGTCGACAACAAGTCGATCGGGCGCTTCAACCTCACGGGGATCCCGCCGGCGCCGCGCGGCGTGCCGCAGATCGAGGTGACGTTCGACATCGACGCGAACGGCATCCTCAGCGTGACGGCGAAGGACAAGGCGACGAACAAGGAGCAGTCGATCCGCATCGAGGGCTCGAGCGGTCTCTCGGATTCCGAGATCGACAAGATGGTCAAGGACGCCGAGGCGCACGCCTCCGAGGACAAGGAGCGCCGCGAGAAGATCGACGTGCGCAACCAGGCGGACCAGGCTGTCTACCAGACCGAGAAGCAGATGCAGGACCTCGGCGACAAGCTGGAAGACGACGCGAAGAAGCGTCTCGAGGAGGCGGTCCAGGAAGTGAAGGACGCGCTGACCTCGGACAACGTCGCGCGGATCAAGGAGACCTCGGAGAAGCTCACGAAGCTGTGGCACGACGAGGCCGGCAAGATGTACGCGAAGGCCCAGGCCGCCGGAGAGAATCCGGGCGCGGCCGGCGGCCCCGGCGAACCGGCGGGCGACGGCGACTCGAACGGCGATGCCGTCGACGCCGACTTCGAGGTCGTGGACGAGGACAAGAAGTAGGACCGACCTCCCGGATCCGTCGGTCCGGGGATACGAACGACGCGGGCCCGTCTCCTCCGGGAGGCGGGCCCTTTTGCTCGACCGTGGGCCCCGGAGCGGGCGGCCGCCGGCTCCGATCGTCGGCGGCCCGGAGCGGTGCGCCGGGCCCGCAGCGGGACCCCGCGAGCCCTCTCCCGGCCACCCCGGGTGTATATTCGGGGTGTTCTTTGCCCTGATCCGGACACCTCGCGAGGAGACTCCCCGATGGCGCGTGCCTTTCCGGCCCTGATCGCCCTTCTGGCCCTGTTCGGCGCCGGCCCCGCCGCCGCCCAGTACACGCTGTACTGGGGCAACTTCCATTCCCACAGCAACCTCTCGGACGACGCCGCCGGGCCGCTGTCCGGCACGCCGGGCGCGGCGTTCCAGCACGCCCGCGACGTGGCGAACATCGACGTGCTCGCGGTGACGGATCACTCGCACTACCTGAGCGCGTCGGAGTACTCGTCGCTGCAGAGCCAGGCGGACAACTGGACGACGAACGGGACGTTCGTCGCGCTCGCCGCGCAGGAGCACGGCAGCCTGTCGTCCACCGTGAGCGGCGCGTTCGGGCACCTGAACGTGTGGGAAGCGGCCGGCGTCATCAACCAGAACCTGTATCGCTACAACCTCGCCGGCACGTACGCGTGGCTCGCAGCGAACGTCGACGACACCGCCGGCCTGCCGCTCGCCGCGAGCTTCAATCATCCGTACTCGTCGGCGGGCGCGGGCGCCGACGCCCAGTTCCACGATCTGGACTTCGACGCGAACGGCTACGGTCCGATGAAGTTCATCGAGGTCCTGAACGGCAAGCGTACCGCCTCCTACGAGCCCGAGTACCTGCTCGCGCTCGGCAAGGGCTGGCACGTCGGCGCACTGGGCAACCAGGACAACCACGACGGAAGCTGGGGGGACCAGCCGAACAACGTCGGCAACATCCCGCTCACCGGCATCTGGGCCACGTCGCTCACGAAGGCCGCGATCCTCGAGGCGCTGAACGCCCGTCGCACCTACGCGGTGGAGGTCCAGCCGATCACGGACCGCATCTCACTCCGCTTCGTCGCGGACGGCACGCACTGGATGGGCAGCGAGTTCTCGACCGCCGCCGACTCCGTGCAGTTCCAGGTCGAGGTCTCGGCGAGCACGGACATCGCGTCGATCCAGCTGTTCCGGAACGGGACGTTCATCAAGTCGATCGGCGTGAGCGGTACTTCGTTCACCTGGAACACGTTCGATACGCCCGGCCCCGGGAACTTCTACTACTTCGTACGCGTGAATCAGGCCGACGCCGATCGCGCGTGGTCGAGCCCGATCTGGGTCGAGTCGACGTCGAACTTCTCGCTGCCGATCTCGGCCGTGAAGGAGAACGACGGCAGCGGCTTCCCGACCCTCTGGTTCCAGAACGTCACGATCCAGGGCATCGTGACCGTGGAGACCGGCGCGCTGCACCCGACCGACAACAAGATCTTCGTGCAGGACGCGAGCGGCGGCACGATGGTGCAGGAGTTCGGCACGCAGACCGTGAACCTGCAACGCGGCGACAACGTGCTCGTCACGGGGATCGTGGACACGTTCCAGGGGCAGACGTTCCTCAGCTCGCCCAGCGCGCTCCAGGTTCTCTCGAGCGGCGCTCCGCCGGACCCGGAGGTGGTGACCACCGCCCAGGCGGACGCGGGCCAGGAGGCCTACGAAGGGCTCCTTCTCGAGATCCACGACGTGGCGATCACGGGCGGCGCGTGGCCGGCGCCGGGCTTCGACGGCACCGTGACGATCGACGACGGCAGCGGCCCCCTGACGCTGTTCATCGATCACTTCACGGATCTGGACGAAGCGGGCGCGCCGACGGACTCGACGTTCTCGGTGCGCGGCATCCTCACGCAGCAGGACATCACGCCGCCGTACTCGTGCTGCTACGTGCTCCTGCCGCGCGACGCGGAGGACATCTTCCAGGTCGAAGGCGTGGACGTGCTGGAGCTCCCCACCCACCACGACGCGACGGCGACGAACCTGAGCCCCGCGCGTCCGAATCCGTTCTCGCGCACCACGCGCATCCGCTTCGAGATCGCGGGAGACCGCGATCAGCCCGTCCTGCTCGCGATCCACGACGTGACGGGGCGTCTCGTCCGCACGCTCGTGAACGAGCGGCTGTCGCCGGGATCCTTCGAGACGGAGTGGGATGGTCGGGACGGACGGGGGGCCGGCGTGGCGGCGGGAGTCTACTTCACGCGACTCGTCACTCCGACCCAGGATCTCAGCCGCAAGATCGTCCGGCTCGACTAGCCCCGGAGCGGTCGCGGTCCGATGGCGGACGGAGCTGCGCTTCCTATTCGTAGGAGCGGAAGCGCAGCTCCGTGTTGCCCACGCGAATGTGATCGCCGTCGTTCACGGCGCGTTCGCCGCGCACGCGGGTCTCGTCCACGAACGTGCCGTACTTGGAATCGAGATCCCGCAGGATCCGGCTGCCGTCCTCCGCGATCTCCAGGACCGCGTGACGCTCGGAGACGTGTGCGTCCTTGATCAGAACGTCGCACTCGCCGCCCTTGCCGATCCAGTTGCGGCCGACCTCCACCCGGAAGTCCCGCCCCTCCTGCTCGCCGCCAAGCACCACGAGCCACCCGGCGAGCGGGCGCGTGCCGGGGGCACGACGCGACACGCGGGTGGCTCCGCCCGAATCCGCGGACGAATCGGCGAGCGCGACCTGCTCCGCCGTCACCTGACGCGCCCCGTCCGACCCGAGACGTTCCGCCTCGCAGAACGGGCAACGTTCCCAGGTGTCTTCCTGCGGATGGCCGGCCGGGCACGTCGCCACGGACTTTCGCTTGCCGAGCACGAGTCCTCCTAGAGTCGGGTGAAGATGAGCTGGATCGCGTCGGCCAGCAGGATGAGGTCCCCACTCGCCAGCACGTGAGTCTCGATCACCTGGCCGTTCACGCGGGTCCCGTGCTTGGATCGATCGTGCAGCACGAAGTGCTCCCCATCCCGGGTGATGGCCGCGTGCTGACGCGAAACCCGCGGATGACTCACGGCGACGGTCTGGCCATCCTCCCGGCCGATCGTGGCCGGCATCACGCGCAGCGGAAACTCGAACGTGATCTCGCCGCCCTCGAGGAGCTGGAGCTTGGCCACGGGTCGCACGCGCCGACGGGCCCGGAGTACCACCCAGGCGAGTCCGGCGAGCCCGGCCGCCGCGATGACCCAACCGATCACTCCGCTTCTCCCCTGGCTCGGTCCGGACCGTCCCGGAACGGCCCTTCGCCCGATCCGACGTCGCCCCGGGAGGGCCTCGACCCGCCCGGGGCTCCGGGAGCGGAAGCAGGGTAGCCCGAAACGGGCCGACCGGGGAGTCCCGGGCCCTCCGGCCGCGCGGGGCGGACGGGCGAGCGGATCGGACAAGTGACCGTTTTTCAATGCCTTGCCCGGAACCGCCCCCCCTCCCGGATCCCCTCCCCGGCCTCAAGGCCGGCCGTCCTTTGGTCGAAAATCGGAGAAGCCGAGACTTCGCGCCGCCTCCGGCGCCGCTGCGACCGACCCCCGCTTCCGGCCGACGCCGGATGGGAGACCGTGTTGAACCGAATCGCGCTTCGCGCATTGCTCGCGCCCGCCGCCGTCCTCGCGATCGTGGGATGCGATCCCAAGGACCTCGCCCCCGTCGACGTCACCCCGCCGAACGCTTCCATCACGTCGCCGGCGGACGGCGCCACCGTCTCCGGCGTGGGATTCCTGCTCGAGATCGACGCGGACGCGGACACCGAGCAGATCGACGTGCACATCGGGAGCGAGACGCCCTTCACGCTCACGTCGGCGCCGTTCCGGGCCTACGTGCTCACGGTGCCGTACGCCGCGGACACGATGCTCGATCTCTCGATCGAGGCATTCGACGCGGCCGGCAACTCGACGGTGGTCGAGGCGACGGTGGACGTTCAGGCCCGCACGCTCACGCAGCTGACCACGGCGCCGCAGGCGGATCGGAATCCCGTGTGGTCCCCGGACGGCACGAAGATCGCGTTCGAGTCCCACCGCAACGGCGCGACGTACGACATCTGGATGATGGACGCGGACGGAGCGAACGAGACCCGGTTGACCACCGATTCGAACGATGACCGCAGCCCGACCTGGTCCCCGGACGGTGACTGGATCGCCTGGCAGTCCAATCGCACCGGCAAGTACGACGTCTTCCGCATGCCCGTGGCGACGGGCGAGGGCGACGCCGAGAACCTCACGTTCCCGAACGAGAACAACGAGGAGCCGGCCTTCAGCCCGGATGGGTCGTGGATCTACTTCGCGTCCGACCGCGCCGGCAACTACGACATCTACCGGATGACACCGGCCGGCAACGGAACGGACCAGCTCACCACGTCGACCGCGGACGAGCACGGCCCGTCGCCGTCGGCCAACGGCAGGTCGTTCGCGTTCTCCTCGGACCTGAACTTCATCTCGCCGCACGTGTACCTGGGCTCGTTGGGCACCTTCGACGTGCTTCCGCTGAGCGGCGAGCCGGGGGTGGGCGAGACCGATCCGTCCTACGCGAGCATCGCCGACGTGATCCTCTACACGCGCGAGGCTTCGGCGATCTCGAACGTCTGGGCGCTGTTCGAGAATCGCGAGAGCGCCGTCGAGATCACGAACAACTCCTCGATCGCCGGCAACGGCGGCGCGTCGTTCAGCCCGGACGGCTCGAAGATCGCGTTCCACTCCGGCGTGAGCGGCAATCTCGACATCTGGGTCCTGGAGTAGGACCGCGGGACGACGGGACCGGGACGCCCATCGTCCCGCGACTCACAGGTAGGGGCCGACGAGAAGGGCGAGCCGCTCCTTCGCCTCCGCCGGGATCGCGTCGCGCGCCGTGAGGATCGCGTACTTCAGCTCGCCGTGGTGCGGATTCTCGAAGTCGTCCGGGAACGACGCGCAGAGCTGGCGTACGGTATCCTTCGCCCGCGCGACGTTCTGCGAGAGGATCCGGATCACCTCCTCCACGGTGACGTCGCCGTGCTCCTCGTACCAGCAGTCGTAGTCCGTCGCGAGCGCGAGCGTGGCGAACGCGATCTCCGCCTCCCGAGCGAGCTTCGCTTCCGTGAGATTCGTCATCCCGATCACGTCGGCTCCCCAGGAGCGGTAGAGGTTGCTCTCGGCGCGAGTGGAGAACGCCGGCCCCTCCATGCAGACGTACGTGCCGCCGCGATGGACCTTGGCGCCGGCGGCCTCGGCCGCGTCCGCGAGCCGCGCCGCCAGAGGCGCCGTGATCGGATCCGCGAACATCACGTGGGCCACGAGACCTTCCTCGAAGAACGTCGCGGCGCGGCTCTTGGTGCGGTCGATGTGCTGGTCGATCACCACGAAGTGCCCCGGTCGGATCTTCTTGCGCAAACTTCCGCACGCCGAGATCGCGATCAGGAACTCCACGCCGAGCTTCTTCATGCCCCAGACGTTCGCCCGGTAGTTGATCTCCGACGGGTTCACGCGATGACCCCGGCCGTGACGGGAGAGGAACACCACCTCCCGCCCCTCGAGCACGCCCGTGAAGAACGAGTCGGACGGCGCGCCGAACGGCGTGTCGAGGCGCACCTCCTCGAGCCGCTCGAGTCCGTCCATCTCGTAGAGTCCGCTGCCGCCCAGGATGCCGATGCGGGCCGAGCTCATGTCGTGTCAGCCTCCGAGGTCTTTGGGGTCACTCGCCGGCGGCGGTGAGCGTGAACTCCTTCGTGCCGAGAACGTCGCCGGCCTCGGTCAGCACCTCGACCCGGCACGCGCCGTTCCACGAGGGAAGGATCGTCTTGCGACTCCAGCAACGCCACTCCACGCCCTTCGCGTTGACCGGGATCTCGTCCACGAGCTTGTCACCGACGAACCAGCGATGGAACACGCGCACGGGCGGGTTGTCGGTCAGCACCTTCGTGAAGCAGTACAGCGTGCCCACGGTGCTCGGATAGCTCTCGGCCTCGCCCACCGGCTCGCGATCGACGACGTCCTGACAGACGGCGAACGCACCGAGACGCGTGGACGGGCTGTCGGTCGCGTCCTGCGCGGACGCGCCGGCCGGCAGCAGGAGCAGGGCGGTGAGCAGGATCAGAATGCGCGACATCTTGGTTTCCTCCGGGTCCAGCGGGGCAGAGTCCGATGCGTACCGCAGGTGCGGTCTCGGGGCAAGGGTGGAGCGGAGCTTCGGGCCGGGCGCCCGGGCTCCGGCTCAGAGCGGCCGGATCGCTCCGGAGTCGATCCATCCGCGCAGATCGCCGGGAAGCGAGATCTCCGTCCACTGCCCGCGAGTACCCTCCACCACGACCTCCGCCCCTTCGTGGAGAACGAACGCGACGTCGAAGTTCTCGCCCGGTCCGTTCCGGACCGCGATCTCGCGCGAGAACACCACGGCCTCGTGCGTGGATTCCGCCCGCCGCTCGATCGCGATCACGACCGCCGCGGAGGCGGCCCACAGCACGAGAAACGTCACGGCGAGCCGGCGCCAGAGCGCGGGAGGCGCGACCCCGAGCTTCCACAGCACGGCCAGGAGGACCGCCGTGAGCCACAGCGCGACCGGCAGCCGGATCGCTTCCGCGGGCGTGAAGCGATCGAGCCACGTCTCGACCCGCTGGTCGGTCTGCGCCTCCCCCTCGATCGAGTCGATGGCGAGGAAACGCGCGTACTCCAGGTTCGCGGAGATGTCCTCGTCTCGCGGGGCGAGCGCGTGGGCTTTGCGGTAGTTCCAGATCGCCGGACCGAGCCGGCCCGACTTGAAGTACGAGTTGCCCAGGTTGTAGAACGTCGCGGCGTCATTCACGCCGGACGCCAGCACGCTCTCGAACGCGGACGCCGCGTCCTCGTACTGACCGTTCTCGTACGCCTCGAATCCGCGCTGGAACGTCAGGTGCGGATCATCGGCCGCCCGCGACGTTGCGGGGGCGAGCGTCAGGGCCACGACCGCGAGTCCGAGCCGCCAGCGGAGTCGATGCGTCATCGCCGCTCCACCTCGTCCACCCAGGTCCTCGCCTCGCCGATGGCGTCGGCCACGGCCTGAGCGTCGGCGCCGAGCGGGGAGAAGCGCGCGCCGTCGCACCGCTCGAGGAGTCGGAACAGATCGTCGATACGCTCCTCCGGCACCTGCACGGCGCGCAGGCCCTCACGCACCGATCCCTCGTCGAGGTTCGCCGCCGCCAGATGGAATCGATCCGCCACGTAGCCGCGCAGGCCGGCCGAGATCTCGCCCCACGCGCCCTCGAACTTCTGCGCCGACTGCGCGTCGGCGGCGGACCGGAAGCGACGATCGGCCGCGCGGGCCGCGCCGCGGCGCCGCGCATAGCGGACGTCCTGCCGCAGGCGGTCGCGGTGCCGACGCCACACCACGGAGCCCCCGAGCACGAACAGCGGTGCGACGTGCGCCGCGAGCACCCAGGGTCTCGCCCACGGCGACGCGACCGGCCGCCCGAACTCGGCGGGAGCGTTCTTCACCCAGCGAATGTCGCGCTGGCGGAGGCGCACCCGCTCCTTCGCGAGGTTCAGGTCGCCGCCACCGGCCAGCACGTCGTCGAGCGCGGTCGCCTCGACGTCGAGCGGGATCGGATCGGTGTGGAGGCGCACGTACGCGTCGCGCGTCGGATCGAACGTGCTGATCTCGATCGCGGGGATCTCGGACGCCGTGCCGCTCGACGGCACGAGCACCCACTCCCAGGTCTTCTCTCCCTGGATCTTGCCGTCGCGCGCGTAGCTCTTCTCGTTCGAGCTCGACTCGTAGATCTTGAATCCCGGCCAGTCGTCGAGGTCCGGCGTGGGCACGACCTTCACGTTCCCCTCGCCCGACAGCTTCACCGTGAGCGTGATCGGCTCCCCCGCCTTGGACTCCGTGCGGTCGGTCGTCGCGGTGAGCTGGAACCGGCCCACCGCGCCCGAGAAGTCCGCCGGCTTTCCCTCGGTGGGAAGCGGGCGCACCTTGACCGCGACGGGATCCGTCTGCAGACGAACCTCGCGACCGCCGCGCAGGAGGCTGAAGGGATCCGAGCCGAAGATGTCGAACGGATCGCGACGGCGACGGCGACTCCGATCCTCCACGGTCGTCGTGAGCGTGGCGGGCCCGATCTCGTACTCGCCGGGACCGGTGGGGAACAGGGCGAAACGGAGCCGCTCGGCGATGTAGCGGCGGCCCTCGAGCGTCACCTCGCGCGGCTCGGTCGTGTCGATCTCCTCGGTCCAGAATCCCGTCGTCGTGGGTGGCGTGTAGCGCGAGCCCTCCAGGATCCTCACCGCCCGCAGGAACGTGAACGTGTACGTGATCTGCTCGTTCACGTACGGATTCGCGTCGTCGACCTTGCCGAGGACGAGCAGATCGCCGTGGTCGTCCTCGAAATCCTCGTCGCCGAGCTGCGGAACGTTTGCCGACGAGCCGGCCGGTCGGATCTGGATCGACACCTTCTCGCTCGACACGGTCTCCCGACCGCTCGTGACGCTCGCCGGCCCGATCTCGTAGGTGCCTTCCTTCTCCGCCACGAACACGAGGTTCTGCACGAACGCCGTCGTGGCGCGTCCGTTCACGTAGGAGAAGTTCGTGGACGTCGAGCG
>JAGQIB010000180.1 GCA_020431545.1 Gemmatimonadota bacterium | reverse complement strand
GGCAAGGCGGGGCCCGGGTGCCGAACGGCGGCCGGGGGCGAAGCGGCGGCCGGGTGAGGCCGTAGCCCGGATCGCGATGGCCGAGACAGCCAAGGCGATCCGAGTCCCGGGTGGGTGCTGGTCGGACGGATCCGGGTCACCCGACGAACGGGCGATCACTCACCCCGTCGGGCGGCGCGGCGTGCTCACCCGCGGGCCGTCAACGCCAGGACGGCAGCAGCTCGTGCACGACGTCGGCGAGCTCTTCCAGATCGACCGGCTTGCGCATCGTTCGATTCGCCCCGGCGGCGGCGGACGCCTCGAGGAGATCGAAGGACTTCATCCGTCCTCCGCCCGAGAGCGCCACGATCGGAACGCTCGGATCGAACTCGCGAATGGCCAGGATCGTGGAGATCCCGTCCCCGTCGGGCATGTAGATGTCGGCGATCACGAGGTCCGGGGACTGCGTGCGTGCCTGGGCGACGCCGTCGATCCCATCAGAGGCAGTCAGAACCCCGAGTCGGAGCTGGCCGAGCATCTGGGCGAGCATGTGTTGCACTTGCACGTCGTCATCGATCACCAGCACGCGGGCCAAGGCGCGTTCCTCCTGGCCTGGCCGGCAGGTGAGTCCGAGGGGATTGGGCGGGGCCGGATCCGCCCTTCGGACGCCCGGCGAACCGAAGCCCGCCGAGCGCTTGATGATGCGCCAGGACCGGCTCGAAGGCAAGCCCGTTGCTATAATCGGCCCTGGGGAACGTCTCGGGGGCGTTCTCGGTGCGTTCCGCCGTCCGAAGGCGAGTCCTGACTGACTCGCGCCTAGTACCGCGGAATCGACGGATCGACCTCCGCCGACCAGGCGTGAATGCCGCCCCGAAGGTTCTTCGCCCGGCGAAAGCCCATGTCCCGCAGCACGTTCACCGCCTGCGCCGACCGGATGCCGGTGCGGCAGTACACGATGATCTCGCGCGCCGAGTCGAGCTCGGACACGCCCTCGAGCAGGTGCGGCAGCGGGAGCAGATGCGAGCCCTCGATCCGGCAGAGCGAGAACTCGTCCGGATTCCGGACGTCGAGCAGGAAGAGGTCCTCGCCTCGCAGCCGGCGCTCGTGGACCTCGCTCGCGCCGATCTCCCAATCCGAATCCACGCGCTGAGACTCCTCCCATTCGGGAATGCCGCAGAACTCGTCGTAGTCGATGAGCTCGCGGATCGACGGGTTCGCGCCGCACACCGGACAGGCCGGGTCCCGTCGCACCCGCATCTCGCGGAACTTCATGGAGAGTGCATCGTACAGCATGAGCCGTCCGACGAGCGTCTCGCCGATGCCGAGCACGAGCTTGATGACCTCGGTCGCCTGCACGAGGCCGATCGTACCGGGCAGGATCCCGAGCACGCCGCCCTCCGCGCAACTCGGGACGAGGCCGGGCGGCGGCGGCTCGGGGTACAGGCACCGGTAGCACGGACCCTCCGGATGACAGAACACGGACGCCTGCCCCTCGAAACGGAAGATCGACCCGTAGGCGTTCGGCTTGCCGAGCAGGACACACGCGTCGTTGACGAGATAGCGGGTCGGGAAGTTGTCGGTCCCGTCGGCGATCACGTCGAACGACGCGAGGATGTCGAGCGCGTTCGCGGACGAGAGCCGCGTCTCGTAGAGCTCGACGTGCACGTTCGGGTTGATCTCGCGGATCGTCTCGCGCGCGGACACGACCTTGCGACGACCGACGTCCGAAGTGCCGTGAATGATCTGACGCTGCAGGTTCGACTCGTCGACCTCGTCGAAGTCCACCAGACCGATCGTGCCGACGCCCGCCGCGGCGAGGTA
>JAGQIB010000179.1 GCA_020431545.1 Gemmatimonadota bacterium | reverse complement strand
GCATGTTGAAGCTCGTGTTGATGAGCGTGGGGACGCCCGTGCGCGCCTTGAACGCGGAGAGGACCTTGTGGAAGCTCGGGTTGGACTCCGCGGTCACGAGCTGCGGGCGCGCGGTGCCGTCCACGTGCACGGCGGCCGGGTTGTCCTTGAGCATCTGGTCCGTGCAGTCGAACGTGATGGTCATGAACTGCGCGGTGTACTCGGCGCCGTCGATGTTCTTGTAGTTGTCGCGGCGGTGCTCGTACATCGTGGCGGGCGCGAACGGCATGAACTCCGTGCGGCCGAGGCGCTGGTTCAGCCACGAGTTCACGGTGGGATCGGCCGCGCGGTACATCACCGTGCGGTTGCCGAGCGCGCGCGGGCCGTACTCCATGCGGCCGTTGAACCGGCCGACGACGATGTCGTTCGACACGAGGTCCGCGATCTTCTCCTCGACGTCATCGAAGCGCTCGAACGGCAGCTCCGCCTTCTCGAGCTCGCGGCGCATCTCGTCCTCCGTGTACTCCGGACCGAAGTAGACGTTGTCGAGCGTGTAGGAATCCATGCCGCCGGCCTGCTCCTCGAGCAGGAACGCCGCGCCCGTGCCGAGGCCGCCGTCGCCCATGCCGGGGTGGATGAAGACCTTCTCCACGCCCTCCGTCTCGAAGATGCGCTGGTTCAGCTTCACGTTCGCGACCACGCCGCCGGACAGCACCACGTTCTTGATGCCGGTCTTCTGCACCCAGTACTTCACGACCTGGGAGACCGCCTTCTCCATCGCGGTCTGGTGCGCGGCGGCCACGTCCTGCTTCGTGTAGCGCAGCGTGAGCAGGCGCGCGAAGAACGCGTTCATGGTGCCGTTGATGCGTACCTCTTCCGGGCTCTCCTCGAGCCGTGCGCGCACCACGTCCATGAGCAGGTTCGGGTCACCGTACGCCGCGAGGCCGAGGATCTTGCCCTCGTGCCGGTTCGGCTTGAAGCCCAGGGCCGACGTGAGCTGCTCGTAGTACGCGCCGAACGAGTGGGGGAACGGGGTCCGGTGCAGGACCTCGATCGGCCTCCCGCGCCGGCCGACCGCCACCGCACTCGTCATGCCGCTGCCGTACGCGTCGATGGAGAGGCAGAGCGCCTCCTCGTAGCCCGACGTGTAGTACGCGTTCGCGGCGTGCGCCAGGTGATGCTCGACGCGCACGAGCTTCTCCAGCATGCCGCGCTCGCGCAGCCCGTCCTCGAGCATGCGCGACCACATCTCGTGGTCCTTCGCCGCGTTGATGCACCAGCGCCAGTAGCGCACGAGGTGCGTGAGACGATCCGCCATCACGGTGGACGACGTCAGCTTGTACAGCACGTGGCGCGTCCAGTCCTTCTCCATGTAGTTCTGGTAGCCCTCGAACCGCACCGGCAGCCCCGGCGACGGCACGCGACCCGGCCCCGCGATCTTCTTCATCGCCTGGTGGCACTCGCGCAACGACGCGCCCGTGTTCCGCGAGAGCTCCGCGCGGAAGCCGTCCCAGATCATGCGCGCCTCGACCCGCCCCTCGAAGAACGGGTACGCGATCTTGTCGACCTCGGAGGGATTGACCCCCGCGCGCTTGAAGATCTCGTCCCAGGCGAGCTTGGGGAAACCGTCCTGGAGCTTCACGCGGCTCAGCCGTTCCTCGGCGATCGCCCAGGTGATGCGTCCGTCCTCGTGGATCGATACGGTGGAGTCCTTGTCCAGCGGGGACATTCCGAGAATCAGCATGGGGTTCCTCTCTCGACCATTTCGGCCGACGATTCAGCCGAGCTTGCGTTCAGCGCCTGCCCGTATTCCGCGAGCGTGCGCGGCACGGCCTTCATCTCACTCCGGACGATCTCCAGCACCTTCTCGGTGCGCCCGAGAAACGCGCGCGCCTCGTCCTTCGTCTTCACGTACGGGCTGCCCCCGGGCATGACCTCGCTCGAGTGCAGCATCATGTTCAGCACCGGCGCCCCGCGCGCGATCGCTCCGCGCGCCGCCGCCAGCATCTCCTCGACGGTGTGGAAGGTCGGGCGAAACCACACGAGGTTGCCCAGCGCCTTCCCCGCCACGCGCGACACGAGGCCCGTGGGCCCGAAGCCGGCGAGCATCTTCTCGGCCGCGTCCGGCAGGCGGCGACTCCGCACGACGGTCACCGGCACCTGCCACAGCGGACCGTTCCCCGGGACGCGCGGATCGCGCTCGTCCATGCGGTACGGCGCCAAGGGCGCGTCGATCCAGTCGGGCCCGCCCTCACCGCCCGGCCAGCCCGGCGTGCGACGCCACGTGATGCCGGGCGTGACCGAGGAGTCCACCTCGTAGCCGAGCCTCGCGAGGGATCGCATCGTCGCGGCGTTCGCGCCGAAACGTCCGGCGCGGAACGTTCTCGGTCGCGCGCCGAACGACTTCTCCAGCGCATCCGTGAGCACTTCCAGCTTCGCGTGCTGCTCGTCGTCGCGCAGCTCGTTCAGGAAGTACTGCTTCTCCGGCTCGCGCGCCTCGTCGATCGGCGGATTGTTCCACGCATGACAGTGACCGCCGATCTCGGATCGCCCGCGCGACGCAATCTCGCCCAGCACCTCCACCGAGCGTGCGTCCGTCGCCACCGCCTGCGTCACGAAGTACGTCGACTTCGCGCCGGCGCGCTCGACCATCGCCTCGAACTCCCGCAGGTACGGGATGTTCTCGAGCGTCGGGCGACGGTGGAATGCCCACTCGTCGTCGCCCTCGGTGTCGATCGTGACCAGCAGGGTCAGGCTCACGGATGTTCCTCTCGGGCTCGCGTCTTCGGACGCCGTTTCCGGCGACGTTTTCTCGCCCGACGTGTTTCGACCGGAGTCTTCGCGAAGACCCCACGCGGAAGTCGGGCACTATGTTCAGGTTTCGGCGGTCCCGGCCGGGGCCCTTAGAGTACCGGACGATCGACGTCGGGGGCAGTTCCGGCCGGGCGAGCCCTACCGGCCTCCGGCCCCCGGGCCGACGTCCGCCCCGGCCGCGGCCCCCGCCGCCGGCTCGAACAGGGACGGGACCCGCCCGCCGTAACGCGCCCGGAGCCGCATCCACTCGGCCCGCGGCATCCGCACCCGGACCTCGACTCCCAGCGGGCCCGGACGCTCCTCCAGGAGCTCCACGCTCGCTCGAAGCCGGGCCCAGAGCTCGCCCTCGCTGAGCGGGATCAGGCCCGCTCCTTCGACCCAGCCGTCCCGCAGCCGGTCACGGATCGCGTCCCGGAGACGATCCAGGCCCTCGCCGCGGAAGGCGCTGGTGACCACGGCGCCGCTCTCGGCCGCCTGCCGCACCGCGCCGTCGAACTCCTCGGCCGGCAGCAGGTCCGCCTTGTTCCACACGGCGATCTGCGGAATCTGGTCCGCGCCGATCTCCTCGAGCACCTCGTTCACGGACTTTTCACACGCGTCGGCCATCGGGCTGGACGCGTCCTGCACGTGGAGCAGCAGGTCCGCGCTCGCGACCTCGGACAGCGTCGCGCGGAACGACTCCACGAGCGAGTGCGGCAGGCGACGGATGAAGCCCACCGTGTCGGTGAGCGTCGCGCGGAAGCCGGGACCGAGATCGAGGATGCGCGTCGTCGCGTCCAGTGTTTCGAACAGTCGATCGCGACTCGGCACCTCGGCCGACGTGAGCCGGTTCATGAGACTGCTCTTGCCGGCGTTCGTGTAGCCCACGAGCGCCACACGGAACACGTCGCTGTGCAGGCCGCGCTGCTGCTCGAGTCGCTTGCCCGTGCGCGTGAGACGATCCTTCAGATGCGTGAGGCGATCGCGGATTCGCCGCCGGTCGACCTCGAGCTGCGTCTCGCCCGGTCCGCGCGTGCCGATACCGCCGCCGGTGCGGCTCAGGTGCTCCCACAGCCGCGTGAGCCGCGGCAACAGGTACTCGAGCTGCGCGACCTCGACCTGCAGCTTCGCCTGCGGCGTGCGCGCACGCCGCGCGAAGATGTCGAGGATCAGCTCGGTTCGATCGAGGATCTTGCGGTCCACGATCTTCTCGAGGTTGCGCGCCTGCGCGGGCGAGAGATCGTGGTCGATCAGGATCAGGTTCGCGCCGAGCTCCTCCGCCTGCTCCTTGAGCTCCGCCGCCTTGCCGCCGCCGAGGAACGTTCGACCGTCCACGCGCGCGCGACTCTGCAGGGCACGCGCCACCACGCGCGCACCGGACGCCTCCGCCAGCGACGCGAGCTCGGACAGACTCTCCTCCGCCTCCTCGCGCGAGTGCTGCGGCAGGCGCAGCCCCGCCACGATCGCGACCTCCTCGCCGGCGATCTTGCGCGGATCCTTCGTCTCCCCGCGCCGCTCGCGCGCGGCCCGTCGCTCCTCGCGACGTTGCTCGCGCTGCTCGAGGCGATGGTCGGCGTTCTGGGCGGACCGTTCGCGTCGCTTGTTCAGGGTGTCACTCCTCGTCCGGTCCGCCGCCGGAGGATCCCGTGCCCCGGGATCCGTCCTCGCGGATCGCGTACGACAGGCCCTCGAGCTCGATCGCCAGGTTCACCACCCGCACATGCACGGTGTCCGGAACGTCGAGCGTGGTGGGCGCGAAGTTCAGGATACCGTGGATTCCGGCCGCCACCAGCCGATCCGCCGCCGCCTGCGCCGCGGCCGCCGGCGTGGTGAGGATCGCGACCTCCACCTTTCGCTCCCGCACGAACTCCTCGAGCTCCTCCAGGGGCAGGACCGTGGCCTCCCCGAAGCGGCGACCATGCTTGGAGGGGTCGCTGTCGAACAGCGCCAGGATCCGGAAACCCTGCACCGAGAAGTCGGGATAGGCGGTCAGCGCGGAGCCGAGCCGGCCGGCGCCCACCACCACGGTTCGCCATTCCCGGTCCAGACCGAGAATCCGGGTCAGCTCCTCGGCCAGCGCCGAAACGTCGTATCCCCGGCCCCGGACGCCGAAATTGCCGAACTGCGACAGATCCTTCCGGACCTGGGCCGACGTCAGCCCACCGAGCTCCGCGAGCCGGTCGGACGACACGGTCTCCGTCCCGCCCGAGCTAAGTTCGCGCAGGATACGCAGATACGACGAAAGCCGGCGGACCGTGGAGTCCGAGACTTTCCGCGGACTTGACATGCGGTGGGGTGTCCTCGATGGTGTGGCAAGAGTCCCCGGGACGCTAGCAAACGCCCGGGGACTGAGTCAATTGCGCCGTCCGGCGCCGTCCGCCACGGAACCCGGCGCGGCCATTGCCGTTCCAGCACCAGTCGCACCACCGAGGGCCGGCCCTCCGGGCCCGGAAATCGCGGGCGCAGCCCCCGCGCAAGGAGTCGTTCGATGATCGGGATCCGTGTCGCACCGCTTCTCGCGGGCATTCTGCTTCTGTCGGCGGGGGCGGCCTCGGCGGAAAAGACCCGTCGCGTGCCCGAGGACTTCGAGACGATCAACGCGGCGATCGAAGCGGCCGAACCCGGCGACACGATCCTCGTGGGGCCGGGCACGTACGCGGAGACGATCGTGCTCACGGACGCCAAGGGCGACGCGCTGATCATCAAGTCCACGGACGGTCGGGAGAAGACCCGCATCGAGTACGTGGCCGACGCGAACACGAACGAAGCGGTGGTCACGTTCCAGCGCTGCTCGAACTCCACCCAGTTCCTCGGCTTCACGATCGACGGCAAGGGCGAAGCCCGCCGCGGCGTCCTCGCGAACTCCGACAGTCGCCCCGTGCTCGAGAACGTCCGCGTGGACGGCTGCGAGTACGGCGTGGCCGCGCACCGCACGTCGGTGCCGTTCCTGCGCGACGTGGTGATCACGAACTCGCGCACCGCGGCGCTCTTCATCACCGGCGGCTCGGCCGACGTGAAGAACGCCCGCTTCATCAACGGCGAGAAGTACGGCATCTACGCGAACACCGCGACGGACATCCTCCGCCTGCGCAACGTCCAGATCGAGGACAACGGCCAGATCGGCATCCAGGCGAGCGACGCCGAGTTCGAGCTCCTCGACAGCACGGTGATCAACAACGGGGACACGGGCATCCTGGTGCAGGACACGTCGCCCGTGATCCGCAACGTGAAGATCGCGAAGCACACGAACATCGGCATCGTGCTCGAGGCGAGCTCGGCCCGCATCGAGAACTGCGACATCCGCCAGCAGGAGCACGGCCTCATCTGCTCGATCGAGGGCGACCCGATCATCGCGAAGTGCACGTTCGACGAGGCGAAGGTCTACCACATCGGCATCGAGGGCGACGCGAACCCGCTGATCGGCGGCAGCCTCGAGAACGCCAACGCGTTCCTCGGGCGTCCCGAGGTGGCGCTGCACACGTCGTCCACGGCGGCGATCAACGCGAGCTACAACTACTGGGGATTCCCCTGCGTGCCGTCGAAGGCGCTCGAGAACGTCGGCGAGGGCAAGCTCAAGCGCCGGCCGTGGATGGCGCCGAACCTCTCGCGCTCCTTCGACGACTGCACCGCCGCGCGCCACTACTACAAGAAGTGGAAAGACGGGAAGATCGACGCTCAGGGCAACCCGATCGGGCCCCAGGAAGCGCTCGACGACAACTTCTCGCCCGAGGACGACGACGCCGGCGAGTAGTTCCCAACGCCGGTCACCCTCGACCTACACCACCGGCTGGGCCTCGATCGCGGTGCGGATCGCGTGCTCCAGATCGTCCGCTCCGTACGGCTTGGCGAGGCTCGCATCGAACGGTGTGGCCTTGAGGTCCGCCGGCCCGCCCCCCATTCCCGTCGTCACCACCGCCG
>JAGQIB010000178.1 GCA_020431545.1 Gemmatimonadota bacterium | reverse complement strand
GCCGGAGCCGGATTCGCCGACCAGACCGAGCGTGCGCCCCGGGCGGATCTCGAGGGTCAGATCCCGGACGGCCTTCACGGTCTCGTCCTCGGTCCGGAACGTCGTCGAGAGGCCCTCGATGCGGAGGAGCGCGTCGGATGCGGTCATGGGGCGGTCCTCCGAGGGCGGGGGCGCGGGAGCGGACCCGGACAATAGGAACGACGCCGAGTGCTGTCAATTCGTCGGGAAGAGCGCGCTCGGGGACCTGCAAAACTCGCGTAACCAGCGCGTTCCCAATGCGTTGGTGCGCTTGACACCTTTGCGGAGCGTTGGCTATAGTGGCCGCGCCCTGAGCACCGAGCCGACGTGTAGCTTGCGACATTCCATAGGGTTGCGCGGGTTGTGAACGTCGGCGAAAGGTCCGTGACGGCCGTCGTCGACGGACAGAGACACGGGCACGGACAGGGCGGTTGGGACTTCGGGGGGAGTCACCCTGGCGGGGACGCGAGCCCGCTCGGTTTTCCCCGTCACCCCGGGATCCGAACGCACGAGATTCTTCCACGCGCCGCGGGGTACTGCGATCGCCGCCAGCGATCGGGCCGACCGAGGCGCGGTGACTTCATCGGACCGCGTCGCCACGCGAGGGCGCGGACGCGCGCTGGGAGGGTGACCGCGATGCCTCCGATCCGTCTCGCCCGGGCTTGTCTCCAGGGCTTCCATCTCGATTTCGCCGCTCCCCGTTCGTCCGCTCGGCCGACCGCTCGATTCGTGACCGTCGCACTCGGAATACTCGCGGTTCTCGTTTCGGTTCCGTCCGTTCTGCTCGCCCAGAGCGAGAACACGGGATCCATCCGCGGCGTCGCCGTGGACGCGGCGGGCAAGCCCATCGCCTTCGTGAACGTCCTGCTGCAGACCGGGGCCGGCACGATCGCGGGCGAGAACGGAGCGTTCGCGTTCGACAATCTCGCACCGGGCGCCTACGACCTGACCTTCCGGCACATCAGCGTGCAGGAGAAGACCCTGAAGGTCGTCGTACGCGCCGGGCAGGCGACCGAGATCGGCAAGGTCGCGCTGGAGGAAGCGGCCATCCGGATCGAGGGATTCACATACCGCAAGCGGGCCGAGAAGCTCCAGCGCACGTCGTCCGCGGCCATCCGCACGATCGACACGAACGAGACCACGAAGATCCGCGCGATCAACACCACGGAGGAGGCGATCGCGACGCAGGCCGGCGTGGTGCAGCTCGGCGACGCCCTGTTCGTGCGCGGCGGCCGCAGCACCGAGGTCAAGACGGTGGTGGACGGCATGCCCGTCTCCGACGCCTTCGCCGGCTCGGGCGGCTCGGGCACGATGAGCATCGCGGTGTCGTCGCAGGAAGGCATCAACGTCCTGACCGGCGGATTCGACGCCGAGTACGGCAACGCGCAGTCCGGCATCATCGAGGTCGCCACGAAAGAGGGTGGGGACACCTACGAGTGGCAGGTGAAGTTCCTCACGGACGACTTCGGCGCCCCGGACCGGACCTACTTCAACTACGACAACCTCTCGTTCGGAGTCGGCGGCCCGGTCCCGTTCGCCGGCGACCAGTGGCGCTTCTTCATGTCGGGCGAAGGCGTCTTCACCGACACGTACCTGAAGACGCTCGAGGAGCGCGACGCCTACAAGCTGACCTACAACGGCAACGAACTCCTGAGCCTCCGGCCGCGCCAGGAGAACGCCACGCGCGGGCAGGTCAAGGTCACCTACCGGTTCCCCGGCAGCGCCAAGAAGCTCTCCGGCGAGTACCTGTTCTCGCAGTCGAACGACAACTGGTACCACCACGCGTTCAGCCGCGTGGGCTACTGGTCCGATGCGCAGGACCACTGGTGGTTCGAGCCGCTCGACTCGACCTACACGTACTACAACGGTCCGGAGCACGTCTCCACGCGCACCAACCTGAATCAGCAGTACAAGATGGTGTACACGCACCCGATCACCGAGGACTCGTACCTGAAGTTCCGCGGCGCGCTGTACGAGACGAGCTACGACGAAAAGGTGAAGGGCAAGAACCCGAACGAATACGTGCCGTTCCTCGGCAACGACACGGAGCGGGATCCCGAGAACCTGTTCTATGCGATCACCGGCGACTTCCCGCTCTGGGAGGAGCGTCGCTCCAAGCAGTACACGGCCCGCGCCGACTACCAGAACGCGGTGGGGCAGGGGACGCACGAGCTCAAGACCGGCGTGACCCTGGACTACTTCGACCTGTTCAAGGATGCGCGCCAGTACCCGGACGAGGATCAGCCCACCGGGAACTTCCCGAACACGTACAAGGAGCAGGCGTTCGGCGGTGTGGTGTACGTGCAGGATCGACTGCGCTACCGCAAGACGATGGTCATGAACGTCGGCCTCCGGATGGACTTCTTCGATCCGGGCGAGAACGCGGTTCGTGTGACCAACCAGCGCGTGCTCGCGCTCGAGAAGCCCACGTCCGGCCTGTCCTTCCTGGAGCGGTGGAAGGCGCAGATCTCGCCGCGCCTCGGCATGTCGTACCCGATCTCGGATCGCGACGTGCTGCACTTCCACTACGGTCGGTTCTTCCAGCTCCCGGATCTCGAGCTCCTGTACGACTTCTCGAACAATCCGGTGGCCGGCAACCAGCTCGTCGGCAACGCGTTCCTCGAGCCCGAGACGACGATCTCGTACCAGTTCGGTGTGCGGCGTCAGCTCTCGGACCGCATCTACATGGACGCCACCGTGTTCTTCAAGGACATCTTCGGACTCGTCGGTACCGAGGCGCTGGAAGCGGAGAACGAGTCCGAGCAGAACCAGTTCTCGTCGAACTCGTTCGTGAACAAGGACTACGGCTCGGT
>JAGQIB010000177.1 GCA_020431545.1 Gemmatimonadota bacterium | reverse complement strand
CTGAACCAGCTCCACAAGGACTGCAACCAGCGGATCCGCTACAAGAAGGTCTGCCCCGATCACGGCGAGGTCGCGAACGACGAGATCGTCTCCGGCTTCGAGCACACGAAGGACGAGTACGTCGTGATCGATCCCGAGGAAGTGCAGAAGCTCCGCAAGAAGAGCGAGAAGGCCGTGGACATCGAGTGCTTCGTCCCCAGGGACCAGCTCGATCCGATGTACTTCGCGGGGCGCGCGTACTACCTGCAGCCCGACGGCCCCGCCGGCCAGAAGCCGTACCAGCTCCTGCGCGAGTCCATGCGCGACGAGGATCTCTACGCGATCGGCACCGCGATCCTCTCCGGCCGCACGCAGATGGTCGCGATCCGCCCGCTGGAGGATCTGCTCGTGATGAACGTCCTCCAGTACGCGGAGAAGGTGCGCCAGCCCGGGGAGTTCGCGGACGGCGTGAAGGCGACGAAGATCACGGCCGAGGAGAAGAAGCTCACGAAGATGCTCGTGGACGCCACGAAGCGCGAGGACTTCGACTACGCGCAGTGGAAAGACGAGTACGTCGGCGAGATGCGCGCGCTCATCGAGCTGAAGATCGAGGGCCAGGAGGTCGTCGCGGCGCCGGACGTGGAAGAGCCGAAGGTGATCAACCTGATGGAGGCGCTCAAGGCCTCCGTGGAGGGCGCGCGCAAGGCCGCCCCCGCCGCGCCGCGCCAGGCGAGCAAGAAGGTCGCCACGAAGATGTCGCCGAGCACGAAGACGCGGGCGAAGGCGAAGCGGAAGGCGGGCTAGGCGAGCCCGCCGCATGCCCCTCCCCGAGTTCATCCCGCCCATGCTCGCGAAGATCGGCGAGCCGTTCGACGACCCGAACTGGATCTTCGAGATCAAGTGGGACGGCACGCGCGCGCTCGCGTTCGTGGAGGGCGGCGACTATCGCCTCTTGAACCGCAAGGCGAACCCGCAGCGCGAACGCTACCCCGAGCTCGCCGGCCTCGCCGGCCTGCCGGACGGTACCGTGCTCGACGGCGAGATCGCGGTCCTGATCGACGGCCGCCCGAGCTTCCACGGCATGCTGCGCCGGGAGCAGGCGCGCGGGGAACGTCGCGTGGCGCTGCTCGCGCAGTCGATGCCGGCGGTGTACGTGGTGTTCGATCTCCTGTGGCGGGCTGGCGAGTCGATCGTGGACTGGACGCTCGCCGATCGCCGCGCCGCCCTGCGCGAGCTGATGGGCGAACTGGACACCGACCTGCAATCGACCGTGGTGTTCTCGGACGGCGTGATCGGGCAAGGTCTCGCGTACTTCGAGCAGGCGTGCGCGATGGAGCTCGAGGGCGTCGTCGCGAAGCGACTCGCGAGCCGCTACCTTCCCGGCAAGCGCTCGGACTCCTGGCTCAAGATCAAGCAGTCGCGCACCGCCTACTGCGCGATCCTCGGGTTCCTGCCGGACGGCGAGCGCGACCTGCGGAGTCTCGTCATCGGTCTCGAGAGCGGCGGCGAGCTCGTGTACGCCGGCCGTGTGGGCAGCGGCCTCGACGACGTGCGCCGCCGCGCCCTGAACGACCGCCTCCGCGCCCACGTGCGGCCGACGCCCTTCATTTCGGTTCCGTCGCAGGGCGGAGAAGAAGTGATCTGGGTGGAACCGAACGTGTTCTGCCGGGTGAAATTCCTCGAGCACACGCCGGACGGTCAGCTGCGGGCCCCGGTCTTCCTGGATACCGTCGCCGAGTAGGTCCCCGCGGACCTGCCCCCACGGCCCTCCGGCGCGACGCTTCCCGAAGGGAGGACTCTGATGCGCTCCGGAAACTCGCTCGTCGCCGGTACCCTGATGCTGATCGGTCTGCCACTCCTCTCCGGCTGCGCCGGAGTCCAGGTCCAGAGCCAGTTCGACGAGCACGCGCCGTTCGGCGCGTACCGCACCTTCGGCTGGGACACGCGTCTGGACGAGGACCCCACCACGGTCGACGCGGACCTGCGCGCCGCCGCCCGTGCGGGCGTCGAGGCGGTACTCCGCAGGAAGGGCTTCGAGGGACCGACCGACCGGAATCCCGACTTCCGGGTGCACTACACCCTCGGGGTGGAGGTCGCGAAGCTCCGCGTGCAGGTCGACGACGGGGATCTGACCCAGCCGGACATCATCACCCCGGGTCGCTCGGGCGTGGGCGACGTGCCGGATCACGGCAAGCAGGACCCGCAGGTCACGGAGCCGTTCGATAGCGACTGGCAGGTGGAGGGCTTCGAGTCCGAGAGCCTCGAGGAAGGCGACGTGATCGTGGAGATCATCGACACCCGGACGAGTCAGCTCGTCTGGTTCGGCTGGGGCAAGGGACTCGCGGACCCGACCTCCCCGGACAACGACTACGAGAAGATCGCCGAGGCCGTCCTCGCGAAGTTCCCCCCGCCGCTCTCGGCGAAGCCGTAGCAACTCCCTCCCCCGTCCCCGGGCCGGCCGCCGTCGGGTGGGTAGTGGGTCATTCGGACCCGCTACCTTCGGGTGACCGGCCCTTGTGGACGTCGCGTCGCCGTCATATCTTCGCCGCGTCCGAGGATGGGAGTGGTGGATGAGTTACCGGGGACGACGCGTGGCGTTCGCCGGCCGCTTTGCCGCGGTCACGCGCGAGGAGGCGGCGGAGCTCGTGGCGCAGGCCGGCGGCACGCCGGTGTCGCGGTGCGACGAGTCGACGGACATCGTGGTGGTCGGCGCCGAACCGTGGCCGATCCAGGACGACGGTCACCTCGCCGTGAACCTGGAACGAGCGCGCGCGCTGATCGAGGGCGGCCGTTCGCTCGAGATCGTCTCCGAGCACGACTTCCTCGCCGCGCTCGGCGCCACCGGCGTCGACGAGCGCCCGCTCGACACGCTCTACACCACGGCCCAGCTCGCGCGGCTCCTGCGCATCCCCGCCCGTCGCATCCGCGCGTGGATCCGGCGCGGCATCCTCAAGCCGGCACGCACGGAGGCCCGGCTCGACTACTTCGACTTCCGCCAGGCGGCGGAGGTCAAGCGCCTCGCGGAGCTCACGGCGCGCGGCGCGTCCGTGGCCACGATCCGCGAGAGCCTCGCGCAGCTCGCGCGCTGGCTCCCCGAGAACGAGAGTGCCTTGCAACGTCTGGACACGCTCGGCGGATCCGCCGGCCTGCTGGTCCGCCTCGGACCGGGACGCCTCGCGGAGCCGTCCGGCCAGATGACGCTCGGCTTCGGCGCGGAAGGCGCAACCGGCAACTCGGGCCCCGCCGCGCCGGCGGGCTCGGACGAAGACGCGGACCTCGACTCCCCGGAAGAGACCCCGCCGGCCGGCCGGCCGCGCCTCTTCGTGATCGAGGGGGGCGCCGGCGCCTCGACGCCGACTCCGCTCGCGCCGCCGGCCGCCGCTCCCGTGCTGCCCACGAATCCCCGCACGGCCGACGAATGGTTCGAGCTCGCGCTCGAGCTCGAGGACGCGGATCACCTGGACGAGGCCGCGCGCGCGTACCGCGAGGCGCTGCTCGCGGGCGGCCCGTCGGCCGAGATCGCGTTCAACCTCGGCAACGTGCTGCACTCGCTCGGCCGGCTCGAGGAGGCGCTCTCGCGATTCGAGCAGGCGGTGGAGATCGATCCCGCGTACGCCGAGGCCTGGAACAACCTCGCGAGCGTGCACGCGCAGTTCGAGGAGTGGGAAGAAGCGATCGCGGCCGGACGTCGCGCGGTGGAGCTCGCGCCCGCGTTCCCGGACGCGCACTACAACCTCGCCGAGGCCTACCTCGGCGCGGGACGCGCCCAGGACGCGCGACGTCACGCGCGCGTGTACCTCGAGGCCGATCCCAAGAGCCCGTGGGCGAGTCGTCTGCGCCAGAACCTCGGCCTCGCCTCGTGACGCGGCCCGGCCCCCGCCGCTCTCCCGCGCGGCGCGCGTCGTGAAGGTCCGCAACGCGATCGGACTGGCGCTGCTCGTCGCCTCGTTCGCGGCGCTGTGGCCCGGCATCACGAAGCCGCTGATCACGATCACCGCGAAGATCTCGCTGTTCGGCACCGAGCGCGAGGTGTTCCGCGAGACCCGCAGCATCCTGCAGACCGTGGAGAGTCTGCACGACTCGGGCAACGATCTCGTGGCGGGACTGATCTTCCTGTTCGGTGTGGTGGTGCCGATCGTGAAGGGCGTGCTGCTCGGCGTGGCGCTGTCGCTGCGCGCCGCGCTCCCCCGCCGCTACATCGCGAACTTCGCGCGCGGCATCAGCAAGTGGGCCATGAACGACGTCTTCGTGGTGGCGGTGTACGTGGCGTTCCTGTCCGCAAAAGCCACGGACCAGCTCGACGCGAACCTCGAGGTCGGCTTCTACTGGTTCGTGTCCTATGTCCTGCTCTCGCTCGTCTCGCTCCAGTTCCTGCGGCTCACGCCCGACTGGGGCACGAGCGACGAGGAATCGATCGAGAGGTCCACCACCAGCGGCAGGTGATCCGACGCCACGCGCGTGAGGCGGTTGCGCGGCGCGTCCACGCGTCTCACCCGGAAGTGCTCGCTCGCGAACACGTGATCGATCCGGCGGACGGGCAGGCGCCCGGACCACGTGGGACGGATCGGCGAGCGCGGTCCCGGCAGTTCGATCTCCTGATCCACGATGTTCGGCACGCGCTCCGCGAGACGGTGCGAGCACCACGAGTCCGTGGCCGCATTGAAGTCCCCGAGCAGGATCACGGGGCCGGTGCAGTCCGGGTGACCGAGCCACCGCTCCGACAGCAGCTCCTGCACCTGCAGGCGACGTTCGCGGGACAGGATCGAGAGGTGCGTGTTGAAGACCTGCACCGGGATCCCGTCGAGATCGATCTCCACCCACAGGACGCCGCGCGGCTCGAGGTCGAGGCGCGTGTCGAGCGCCGGCAGCGGTCCCGCCGCCACGAGACGGACCGGCAACGTGGACAGCACGGCGTTTCCGAAGAGACCGTCGTCGGCCTCGCGCACCGCGTGCGAGAAATAGTCGGTCTCCAGGCGCTGCGCGATCTCGCGTCCCTGATCGAGACCGCCCGACCGCGCGCGCTGGAGGTCCAGCTCCTGCAGGCAGACCACGTCGGGCGCGAGGCGGGCGAGCGTGCGCGCGATGCGCTCCACCGAGTAGCGCCCGTCCATGCCGCGGCAGCCGTGGACGTTGTAGGTGGCGATGCGCAGCAGGCGATCCGACGTTCCGCTCACCGCGCGCATGCGGTGCCGGCGCAGGTTCGCGCGGGTCGGGTCGAGCACGTCGCGCGCGAGCTCGCGCAGGCCGGATGCGCGCAAACGATGGCGCGGCACGGATTCGTTCGTCTCCGGGGGCGTCACCAGGAACGCGGTCGTCTCGCGGGGCCCCGGTCCGCCGTGCGCGCCGTTCACCACGTTGAACGACATCGGTCGCGCCGGGTGCCAGCTCAGCAGCACGAGCTCGCCGGACAGCTCGTGGTGCACGAGCCGCAATAGATCCTGCACCACGGCTTCCCGGTGCGGATGGTCCGGGCCGAGCAGCGCCTCCTCCTCACCCGGCAGCCGGATCTCGCCCCCGTCGTCCGGGAACGCGATCGCGCCGCCGTCTTCCGTCGCCACGAGGACGGTGGGCGAACGTCCCTCGCGGGCCACGCGCGCCGCCACGGCTCGCCGTGTCTCGAAATCCCGCTCGCCTTCCGGCAGGTACATGAACCCGATCGGGCCGCGCTCCAGCACGAACGGCTCGCCCTCCTCCGCCACCGGCGCCGGCTCCTCCCCCGGACGTTCCTTCCACCGACGCATCCAGTCCGGCAGCTCCTCGCGCATCGCGGCCGTGCGATGCCCGCGACGTTCCGCGCGGACGAAGCGTTCGGACACGCCGGCCGCCGGGTTCTCAGGGCGTGGCTGTGCTTCGCGTCCCGCCTTCCACGCGTCCCACGCGCGGCGCGCCGCGACCTCGATCGTCTCGCCGTAGCGCGGGCGGTACGCCGTGACCGTTTCCTGCCCGTGATCCGAGTAGATCCACACCTGGTAATCGCGGTGACGCGATCGGTGCGCGGCGAGCCACACGCGGCGGATGGAGGCGTCGATTCCCTGGAGTGCCCACAGCGCGAAGCCCGAGTCGGGGCCGCGGCGGTGCGCGTGCTCGTCGTAGCCCAGGTAGTTCAGGTGCACGATCGGGAGACCGCGGTCCGCGTCCACGCATGCGCCGGCGGTGATGATCTCGCGCAGCACCGCCGTCACTCCCACGCGCTCGCCGATGAACCGGAACTCCGCCGCGAGATCGCGGCCGGCGATCGCGCCGCGCGCGAAGTCCCAGAGCGCGAGCCCCGTCTCCGCCACGATGTTCGCGAGCACGCGGACCACGCTCCAGCCGTGCCAGACCAGCAGTCCCACCAGTCGCCCGGGCGACAGCGCGCGCAGCAGGTCGCTCACGCCGGCCGTGGAGGAGCAGAACCGCGGCTCGGCCGCCCCGCCGGAGTAGATGTCCGACCAGGCGGACCCGCCGCGCAGCAACCCCTCGTGTTCCGCGGCGAGCTGCTCCTCCACCCGGGCGGCGGTGCCCCGCTGCGTCATCCAGACCGCGCGCCCCGTCTCCGGGTCACGGAACCCGAACCCGGGCACCACGCCGGGCACCCCCCAGAACAGCTCCGCCTGGAACGCCGGCGTGTTGCTGGGCACCCCGGAGTACAGCCGGTGGACGCCGTAGCCCTCGTCCTCCACCAGGTGACGCAGGAACGGCATCTTGCCCTCGGCCAGCGCCCGCCGGAGGACCGCCTCTCCGAGCCCGTCGACCTGGATCAGGACCAGGCCGGGCTCATCCGCGTTGCCCACCACCGGCTTCGCGCCGAGGATCCGGGCGGTCCAGGAGTGCCGGCTCACGAGCCGCCTCACCCGGGACCAGAAGATTTCCGCTCGATCGATCAAGGCCGCCTCCGCCGACTGCAAGGTAGCCAAGGCGCGCGGGGATCGCCAGAGGCGGTCCGGCTTCGGTATAGTCCAGGCGTCTGCCCTTCCTTTCCCCCTGCGGATGCCGATGCGCTTCGTTCTGCTGCTTCGCCGGATCTTCCGCGGCGCTCCGTTCCTCGCGGGACTGCTCGTCGCGCTGCTGGGCGTGACCGTCCTCGTGGGCTGGCAGACCGGCAACTCGGGTCTGACGCAGGTCCGCCCGTGGCTGCCGCCGATGCGACCGCTCGTGGCGGCGGGGCTCGTGTTCATCGGCCTCGGCCTCGTGGCGCGGCATCGCGAATGGCGACGCGTCGCGCATCTCAGCGTGGCCGCGGTCGTGCTCGTGATCTCCTCCGCGCTGCCGCAGTTCCTGCCGCGCGCGCCGATCGAGGCGCCGCCGCCGCCCGCGGCCGAGGAGACCACCGAGGCCGCGCCGAGCCCATCCGGCACGTCGGTGCAGAAGGGCGCGCCCGCGATCGATCCCGAGCTCGCCGAGATCGTGGAGCTCCCGAACGAGCCCGTGATGGTCGTGGACTCGGGACAGAACGACGACATGGGCCCGGACGGCCCGATCGCGCCGAACACGTTGATGGCGTTCGCGCTCGCGGCCGGCGCGATCCTGGTGGTGCGTCGCTCGGTGTACCTCGGCGCGCTGCTCGGCGTGGGCGTGCTCACGCTCGGCGCGGTGGCGCTGCTCGGCTACGCCGCCGACGTGACACAGGCGTTCGGCTGGGGCGCCGCCGCGCGCATGGCGATCCACTC
>JAGQIB010000176.1 GCA_020431545.1 Gemmatimonadota bacterium | reverse complement strand
CGCCGACGTTGTCACCCACGTTGTCCGCGATCGTGGCCGGGTTGCGCGGATCGTCTTCCGGAATCCCCGCCTCGACCTTGCCCACGAGGTCGGCACCGACGTCCGCCGCCTTCGTGTAGATGCCGCCGCCGACACGCGCGAACAGCGCGATCGAGGACGCACCGAGCGAGAAGCCCGAGATGAGCTGGATCACGCGCTCCAGTTCCGTCCCGGTGGCCGCGCCGCCGCCGTAGAAGATCCACAGGAGCGACAGTCCGATGACGCCGAGACCGACCACGCCCATGCCCATGACCGTGCCGCCGCTGAACGCGACGTTCAGGGCCGCGTTGAGGCTGCTGCGAGCCGCCTCCGTCGTCCGGTTGTTCGCCGCCGTGGCGACGCGCATCCCGATGAAGCCCGCCAGGCCCGAGCAGAGCGCTCCGACCACGAACGAAAGGGCGATGAGCTCCTTGCCCTGTCCGCGGTAGAGCAGGAAGAGGAGCACCGCGACGGCGACCACGAAGATCCCGAGCGCCTTGTACTCCCGCCAGAGGAACGCCATCGCGCCCTCACGAACGGCCTTGCCGATCTCGACCATCTTCTCGTTGCCCGGGCTCTGCCGATTGATCCAGCTCGCCTTGAAAAACGCGAAGACGAGCGCGAGGACCCCGGCCGCCGGAATCAACCACTCGCTCATGGGTGGTGTGCTCCCTCCGTTTGTCCCGATAAATCCCGATTGATCACGAAGTCGATCACGTTCTGTCCGGCCGATCGACTCAGCCGGTATTGAAGCGGTTCTGGGCCGCCTCGATCCCATCCTCGAGGAACGTGGCCACGCCGTCCTCGGCGCGGGCCAGGCATTCCTCCACGACCGGCCATTCCTCCGGCCGGAAGGGCTCGAGCACCCACTCGACGACGTCTTCCCGACCGTCGCTCTCGGGTCGCCCGATCCCGATCCGGAGACGCGGGAAGTCCCGGGTCCCCAACTCCTCGATCATCGACCTCAGCCCGTTGTGACCTCCGGGCCCTCCTCCTCCCCGGAAGCGAATGCGCCCGAGCGGAAGATCGAGATCGTCCGTCACCGCCAGCAACCGGGAGACGTCGGGTCCCCCGGCGTGATCGAGAAGACTCCTGGCAGCCAACCCCGACCGATTCATCCAGGTCAAAGGCTGGGCGAGGATCCCCCGAAGGCCCGCCACGGTAAAGGAACAAATCCGCGAAGGGCCGGGCCCGTTCTCGAACCTCGCGCCCTGCCGTTGCGCCATGCGCTCCACGAGCAGGAACCCGAGGTTGTGACGGGTGTCCCGATAGCGATCGCCCGGATTCCCGAGTCCCAGCACGAGAAAATCCGGAGCCGGGTCGCGACTCAGGACTCGCCATCCTCCTTCGACTCGGTCTCGGCGACCGTCGGCACGGTGGCCGAGATCGGGGCACCGTCCTCATCGGTGGCCGTCTTCTCCACCGTCGGCGACGCGACGTGCGCCACGACACGCTCCATCTCCTCGAGGAACTCGAAGTTCTCCGTCTTGATGTCGCTGACGTGCACGGAATCGCCGACCGCCATCCCGGACACGTCGATCTCGATGTGCGAGGGGATGTTCGACGGCAGGCAGGAGACCTCGAGCTCGCGCGCGGAGTGCTCGAGGATGCCGCCGTAGTTCTTCACGCCGTCCGGTTCGCCCACGAGGTGCACCGTGACCATCACGTGCACGGGCTTGCTCATGTCGATGTGGAGGAAGTCCACGTGCATGAACTCGAGCGAAACCGGGTCGCGCTGGAACTCGCGCGCGATGCTCTTGAGCGGCGGCTGGCCCGGCAGCGTCACGTCGAAGATCAGGGCCTCACCGGCCGCCTCGTGGAAGGCCGTGAGGAACTCCTTGTGATCCACCGTGAGAGCGATCTTCTTGCCCTGGCCGTACAGCACTCCGGGCAGCTGTCCTTCCCGACGGGCGGTGCGGGCGCCGCCCTTGCCGATCCGCTCGCGGACCTTCGCGTCGATCGCGATCGTCTTCATGATCTCCTCGGATTTCCGCGCCTTCGCGCGCGTCTTGGTGGTCTCAGTGGTCGAACAGGATCGAGATCGATTCGCTGCGGTGAATCCGCCGGATCGCCTCGGAAAACACGTGTGCCGTGGACAGGACCTCGAGCTTGGACGACTCCGTGCGCAACGGAATCGTGTCCGTGGCCACGAGCTTCGAAACCGGCGAGCGCTCGAGGCGTTCGAGGGCGCCGCCCGACAGCAGCGCGTGCGTGGCGCACGCGTAGATGTCCAGCGCTCCCGCCTCCTTCAGCTTCTCCGCCGCCTTGATCAGCGTGCCGCCGGTATCGATCATGTCGTCGATGATCAGCAGATGGCGCCCCTTCACCTCGGACGCGCCGATCACGTTCATCACCTCGATGTCGTTCGCCTTGGGCCGCCGCTTCTCCACGATCGCGAGCGGGAGGCCGAGCCGGTTCGCGTAGGCCCGCGCCATCTTGACGCTGCCGAGGTCCGGCGCCACGACCGCGAACGAGGACAGGTCCAGGTGGCTGAACCACTCCATGAACACGGGCTGGGCGTAGAGGTGATCCACCGGGATGTCGAAGAAGCCCTGGATCTGGGCCGCGTGCAGGTCGATCGCGACGACGCGGCTGCAGCGCGTGGCCGCGATCAGGTTCGCCACCAGCTTGGCCGTGATGGGCACGC
>JAGQIB010000175.1:6277-11698 GCA_020431545.1 Gemmatimonadota bacterium | reverse complement strand
CTCGGCAGCTCGTTCCAGATCGTCCCGCCGTTCACGGACCGGAACACGCCCTGGCCCCAGATCGTGAGATACAGCACGGACGGGTCGGTCGGGTGCAACGCGAGATCCGAGGGCCAAGCCCCGAGATCCAGAAGGCGGGTCCACGTGTCGCCGCCGTTCGTGGATCGGTAGTAGCCGAGATCGAACGCGCCGTGCACCGTGGCTCCGTTCGCGGCCCAGCGCACGCGAAAGCAGGTGGCGGGCGGCGGGGACATCGGCCGGTTCGTCCAGGTGGCGCCACCGTCCGTCGTCTTGAAGAGGCCGGCTCCCGCGCGGAGGAACGGCTCGCCGGTGCCGGCGAGCATCACGTCCGGATCGCCCGGGTGCACGTCGAGGCTGCCGATCCACTGACTCGGCAACGCGTCGGTGCGGGCCTGCCAACCCTCTCCGTCGCGCGTCCACACGCCACCGCTCGCCGCGGCGACGGCGCGCAGCCCGCCGACTCCGGCGTCGAGATCCAGGATGCGCCCGCTGTAGGTCCCGCCGGGCGCCGTGGCGAGTCCGAACGGCCCGGAGCACGTCCAGGGCGCTTCGTCGCCACGCCCCACGGTCTCCCCGAGTGCGCGGATCTCCGCGCGGAGGCGACTCACCGTGGCCGGATCGAGATCGGCCGGCGCGGGGTCGTGCCAGCGGCGAAAGTACTCGCGAATGAGGTCGGGGCCACGTTCGGGCTCGCGCTCGAAGTCGGTCTCCGGCGACCGGCGCAATGACGCGCCCGACACGGAGGGCGACGGCGTCGACGCCGAGGGCCCGTCGCCCGGCCCCGGGCCGAGCGCGATCAGGAACGAGACGGTGCAGGCGGCGAGCCCGAGCGGGACGAGCCGGGACGGGGCGGTTCTCATGCGGACTCCGGGGATGCGGTCCTCGGACAGAGGGCGCGCGATCCGACGATGATACCGCGCCGGAGCTCCGACCCGGCCGGCCCCGGGCGATCAGTCCAGACGGATCAGCTTGATCGCTTCGGTCCGTTCACTGCCGCCCACGCGCGCGAAGTACACACCCGCGGGCACGCGACGTCCCGCGCGATCCGTGCCGTCCCAGCGGGTGATGCGCCCCTCGGTCGTGGCAACTCCCGGCGTGCTCCAGACCACGCGCCCGGAAACGTCGACGATCTCGAGCGGGCCCGCGCCGCGCCACTCGAGACGTTGCGCGGCGCGCGACGGATTCGGATACGTGCGGAGCGATGCGCCCTCGGGAACGTCGAGCGGCGCCGACGTTCCGCTCAGGTCGACCAGCTGGAGGCCGTTCAGGCCGGACTGGAAGTTCGCGCCCCAGAGCCCCGAGTGCAGACCGATGGTGCCGTTCGTGACGCCGACGGAGAACGTCGAGTAGGTCACGAGCTCTTCGTGCTGCCCGGGCCACGCGCCGCCGACCTCCGTGGGAGGCTGCGGCGAATCGTCCACGCGCGTGCGGCAGGTTCGCGCCGCCTCGTTCGGCGTCATCGCGTACAGCACCACGCCGTACGTGCCGTTCGTGAGCCCTTCGACCCACACGCACACATCCACGGGATCGTTGAAGCCGATGAGCATGTCGTCGAGCAGCGATTCGTCGTCGCCGGTGGTGAGCGGATCGTCCGATTCGAGGAGCGCGGTCCCGCCGATCATGTAGATGCGCGCGTTCGAGGGTCCGCCCTGCAGGCTGATCAGCGACTGCCGCTGCGCGGGCGGCAACACTCCCACGAGATTCCAGGCGCCGCTCGCGCCGACCGCGGCGTAGGCGGCGCCCGGCGCGTTTCCGGATCCGAAGTCCACGTTGAACGACTGCGCGAACGCCGGCGACGCGATCGCCAGCCCGGCCGCCACGAGCGTGATTCCGATTCGCATGATCCGCCTCCCGGTTGTCGCGAGTGTAACCGCCGCGCGACCCCCGGCGAAACCGGCCGGATTCGGCCTACAGCATGTCCATCGGATCGACGTCGACGATCACCTCGACCCCGGGGAAACCGGGGGGCTCGATCGCGCGGGCCGCGGCGTGGCGCACGTCCTCCCGATGCTCGCCCTTCACGAGGATTCGCACCCGGTGCTTGCCGCGCAGGCGCGCAAGGGCGGCCTCCGCCGGTCCCAGCACGCGCAGCCAGCCCCGCGCCTCGCTCTCGCAGGCCTCGATCCGCCGGGCGATCTCCTCCGCGGCACGCTCCACTCGCGGCAGGCTCGGCCCGCGCACGAGGATCGCGGCGAGCCGCGCGAACGGCGGATAACGCAGCTCCCGCCGCTGGGGGATCTCCTCCTCCCGGAACGCGGCGTCGTCGTGCGCGGCGGCGGCCTTCAGGCACGCGTGCCCCGGACACCGGGTCTGGACGAGCACCTCGCCGCCGAGCTCGCTGCGACCCGCGCGGCCCGACACCTGCGCGAGCAGCTGAAACGTCCGCTCGGTCGCGCGCCAGTCCGGCAGGTGGAGTCCGGTGTCCGCGTTGATCACGCCGACCAGCGTCACGCGCGGGAAGTCGAGTCCCTTCGCGACCATCTGGGTGCCGAGCAGGATGTCGATCTCCCCTTCGAGGAAGCGGCCGAGGATCTCCTCGTGCGCGCCCACGCGACGCACGGAATCCGAATCGAGCCGCGCGATCCGCGCGCCGGGAATCGCGGCGGCGAGCTCTTCCTCCACGCGCTGCGTGCCCGCGCCGCGCTGGAACAGCTTGCCGCCGCAGCTCGGGCACGCGTCCGGCATCGGTTCCTCGTGGTCGCAGTAGTGGCAGCGGAGCGCATTCTCGGGTTTGTGCCACGTGAGCGACACGGCACACTGGCCGCAGCGGATCGGGTCCCCGCATCCCACGCACTGCACGAACGGGCTGAAACCGCGCCGGTTGAGGAACAGGATCACCTGCTCCTTGCGTCCCACGCGATCCCGGATGGCGGCCACGAGCTCGGGCGAAAACAGTCCGCGCTCGGCGCGCACGTCCACGAGTCGGACACCCGGCAGAGGCAGGCTCGACACGCGCGCCGGCAGGCGGAGCAGCTCGTGCTCTCCCGCCTCCGCCGACGTGTACGTCTCCATGTCCGGCGTGGCGGTGCCGAGCACCACCACCGCGCCGCAGCGTCGGGCGCGTTCGAGCGCGACGTCACGCGCGTGGTAACGCGGCGCGTCCTCCTGCTTGTACGCTCCGTCGTGCTCCTCGTCGATCACCACGAGGCCGAGCGCGGGGAGCGGCGTGAAGATCGCCGAGCGCGGACCGAGCACCACGTCGAATCGGCCCTGGCGGGCGGCCCACCAGGTGCGACGTCGCTCCGAGTCGGAGAGGCGCGAGTGCAGCACGGCGGCGCGACCGCCGAATCGCCCGCGCAGGCGGGCGACCGTCTGCGGCGTGAGCGTGATCTCCGGCACGAGGATGATGGATTGCCTGCCGAGCCGGCGCGCCTCCTCCATCGCGCGCAGGTACACCTCGGTCTTGCCGCTTCCGGTCACGCCGTGCAGCAGGAACGACGTGTTCGCGCCCTCGCGCAGCGCCGCCGTGATCCGCTCGATCGCGGCCGCCTGATCCGGGTTCGGAGTCGGCCGCGCGACCCGTACGACGTGCTCACCGCCCCGCCCCTCCCATTCCTCCATCGCCACCGCCGCGAGGCCACGTTCCGCGAGACGTTTCACCGCGGGTCGCGCCCCCGCGACCGCCTCCGCGAGATCGCGCAGCGGCATCTCGCCGCCCGCCTCGCGCAGGTGCTCCACGCAACGCGCCTGCACCGGTGCGCGACGGGCGAGCGACTCGAGCTCGTCCTCGTCCGCCCCCTCGGCGAGACGCACGACCTTCCATCGTGGGGGCCCCGCCGGCGCCGGCTCCGACACGCGCTCCGCGAGACGCAATCGCTTCGAGCGCACGAGTCGCTGCAGCTCGTCCTTCAACTCGGTGGCGCGCACTCCGAGCGCCCGCGCGAGCGACGACAGCGACAGCTCTCCGCTCTCCCCCACGACGTCGACGATGCGATCCGCCACCGACGCCTGCGCCATGGCGCCGAACAGATCCGCGGTCGCGGACTTGCCGAGCGAGAGCACCTTTTCGCGCTTCGGCGCGGAGAATCCCGGCAGCGACGCCTTGAGCGCCTCCCCCCAGGAACACAGCGTGCGTTCCGCGAGCCAGCGGGTCAGGGTCAAGAGCTCGTCGTCCGCGAGAGGTCGGAGATCCACCTGCGTGTGGATGGACTTGAGCTCGGCCGGCGCATCCGGCGGATCGAACCCGACCACGAAGCCGAGCTGCAAGCGCGATCCGAAGGGGACTAGAACACGACACCCCGTGCGCAGGCGCGGCCGCATCGCCTCCGGAATCCGGTACGCGAACGTGGAGCGCACGGGAACCGGCAGCGCGACGTCGGCGATCGCACCCGCGACGTTCGGCTCGCGGAGGCGGGGCGCGGGCGAGGTGAGTACGGACACGGTTCCTCCCGGAGGCGGGGGAGGATAGCACCGAACGGGGACGCGAGCGGACACCGCCGCGCGGATCTCGTCTGCGTGGCGCTTCGCTCTCGCCGCCGCTCCGCCGTTCCCGTAGGATCCCGTCATGAACGCTTCCCGGATCGACGCGACGTACCGGGCCGTCCTCGCGGACGGCGTGTTCCTCGCGGTGCGACTCGGAGCCGGCGCCCCGCTGCTCGACCTGTGTCGCGCCGCCCGCCGCGGCGGTCTGCCCCTGCTCGAGATCACCCTGACCACGCCGGGCGCCCTGGAGGCCATCCGCACGCTGGCCGCCGATGCCGACGCGCTCGTCGGCGCCGGGACCGTGCTCACGGTGGACGACGTCCGGGCCGTGGCGGAGGCCGGCGCCCGCTTCGCGATGTCGCCCGTCCTGGATCCGGCGGTCGTCGCGGAGGCACACCGACTCGGAATGCTCGCCATCCCCGGTGGCGGATCGGCCACGGAGATCCTCGCGGCCCATCGCGCCGGCGCGAAGCTCGTGAAGGTGTTCCCGTCGGGACCGCTCGGCGGACCGGACTTCCTGCGCAAGATCCGGGGGCCGTTGCCACACATTCCGCTCGTACCCACGAGCGGCCCCGCGATCGAAACGTTCGCCGACTACGTGGACGCGGGCGCGGTGGCGGTCGGCGTCGGGAGCGAGGTGTTCGCGCCCGGGTTCACGCCGGAGAGCGTCGAGGGTGCCGCGCAGCGCACCCGCGACGCCTGGAGGAGAGCACACAAGTGATGAACCGGACGATCCGACTCTTTCTGGCCCTCGCGGTCGCCGCCGCGATCCTCTGGTGGCAGAACCGCACGCCGCCGCCCGAGCCCACGGCCGGCACCACGGACGTTCCCGCGACCGGCGTCGATTCCGGGGCCGCCCGGATCGCCGAGGCGTTCGCGAACCAGGAGTCGGGCGTGCTCGTGGAGACGTCCGGTACGGTGGATCGAATCCTGCCCGACGACAACGAGGGCGATCGTCACCAGCGGTTCATCGTGCGA
>JAGQIB010000175.1:1285-6237 GCA_020431545.1 Gemmatimonadota bacterium | reverse complement strand
CGCGTGGAGAACCTGGAGAAGGGCGACCCGATCTCGTTGCGGGGGCAGTACGAGTGGAACGATCGGGGAGGCGTGGTGCACTGGACGCATCACGACCCGCAGGGGAGGCACCCGGGCGGCTGGATCGAGCACGCGGGGAAACGGGTGGAGTAGATCTACTTCCGGGGAAGTGATTCGGCGAACGAGATCGCGCGGTCGACCCAGGTGGAGAGGTCCTCGTCCTCCGAGATGCCGGCCTCGTCCACGTAAACGAACCCTCGCAGCGCCCGGCCGGTGAAGTCCATCTCGCGCGCGTGCGGCTGCCCGAGCGCCGACTCGTAGTCGTCGGGCCCGACGCGCACCATCAGCTCGTCCTTCACCACGCCGACGGCCATGTTCCCGTTCACGAGAAACGCGAGTCCGCCGAACATGCGCCGCTCGGACACGTCCTGGCGGTCCTGCATGATCTCGCGAATCCGGTGCGCGAGTCCCTCGTCGAAGGCCATGGGTCGAGGATGCGCCGACCGGACCGCGAACGCAACCTCGCCGCAGCGGGTCGCGTCGCGATCCGTCAGGACGCGTTCGTCTTCAGCAGCCCGTGGACGCGCTCGACGAGACGACCCGGACTGAACGGCTTCGTGATGTAGTCGTCGGCGCCGGCCTCGTAGCCCTGCTTCTGGTCCACGTCGCGCGCCTTGGCGGAAAGGAGGATGACCGGCGTGCCGGCGATCTCCGGATCGCGCTTGATCGCGCGACAGGCCTCGAACCCGTCCATCTTCGGCATCATCACGTCGAGCACGACGAGGTCCGGACGCTCCTCCCGCGCCTTGCGGACCGCCTCCTCCCCGTCTTCCGCGGTGATCACCTCGTAGCCCTCCGCGCCCAGACTGAAGTCCAGGATGTGGAGGATGTAGTTCTCGTCGTCTACGACGAGGATCTTCCCCTTGTTCATGACCGGTTTCCCGCCTCCTCGGGCTGCTTGCCCGTCTCCGAACTTCCGAGCCGCGAGAGCACCCGGACGAGCGCCTCCACGACCTCGGGATCGAACTGTCCGCCCGCGTTCCGGCGGAGCTCCTCGATGGCTTCCTGTCGCCGCACCGCGCTTCGATAGGGACGCCCGCTACGGAGCGAGTGGTACGCGTCGAGCACGCCGAGCACGCGCGCGCCCACGGGAATCGTCCCGTCGGCGAGACCGCGGGGATACCCGGTGCCGTCGGGCTCCTCGTGGTGCGCGAGGATGATCTCGAACACGTCGGACTGGAACTCGATGGAGCGCAGCATGCGCGCGCCGTCTTCCGGATGGCGCCGGATGAGCTCGCGATCGCCGGCCGAGAGCGCGGTGGGCTTCTTGTAGACGCCTTCCGGCAATCGCGTCATGCCCACGTCCCGCAGAATGGACGCGTAGTGGACCTTGGACGTGGTCACGTCGTCGAGGCCGAGCTCGCGGCAGACGTCGATCACGAGCCGCGAGAAGCCGCCGGACGGATAGTAGTGACGTCGCACGTCGATCACGCCCCGCAGCGCCTCTTCCATCCGCTGCACGTCGTCGCGCGAGTCGCCGAACTCCTTGAGCTTGCAGATCACGAGCGAGACGCGCTCCGCGAGCATCATCAGCAGCGCGAGGTCGCTCTCGTCGAAGGCGATGCCGGACGCCTTGTTCGTGACGTTCAGCACGCCCAGCACCTCCTCGCGACGCTTCACGGGGACGGAGATCAGGGACTCGGTGTGGTACTGGTCGCGGCGGGGATTCCCCGCGAAGCGCTCGTCGCGACTGAGATCGGGGACGAGGATCGGCACTCCGGTCCGGGCCACCGTTCCGCTGATGCTCTCGCCGATCGCGACGCGGGCGACGCGGATCGCCTCGTCGGGCAGGCCCATCGCCGCCTGGATGAAGAGCGAGGCGCCGTCTTCCTCCGGGAGCATCAGTGACACGGACTCGGCGCCCATGACCTCCCCGATCATCTCGATGACGAGCTCGGGGACGCGATGCTCGTCCACGGGCGCGCCGTCGTAGGTCGGCTCCGAGGCGCGCTGGCGACTCGTGGCCCGCAGCCGCGGCAACGAGACGACGAAGCGCGAACCCTGGCCGGACTTGCTCTCCGCCCAGATGCGGCCGTCGTGCCAGGCCGTGATGCTCCGGGCAATCGCGAGGCCGAGCCCGGAACCGCCGTGGCGCCGCGAGTTCGATCCGTCGATCTGGTAGAAGCGCTCGAAGATGAGGTCGAGCTTGTCCGCGGGAATTCCGGGACCGTCGTCCTGCACCCAGACCCGGACCGCGGACGCCTCGCGCTCCACGCCGACCTCGATCGATCCGGCGGGATCGGTGAACTTGATCGCGTTCTCGAGCAGGTTCATGAGCAACTGCTTCAGGAGATCGGGATCTCCGTGAACCGCGAGCTCCTCGTCTTCGGGAAGCGTCGCGCGCACGCTCCGCTCCTCGGCGAGCGGCGAGATCACGTCGACGACGTCGCGCACGAGGGCGTCGAGCTCCACCCGACGGCAGGACAGGCGAACGCGACCGGAGTCCATCGTGGCGAGATCGAGGATGTCGTCCACGATGCGCGTGAGGCGTCGCGACTCGTCGTAGATCACGCGGAGGAACCGATCCTGCGTTTCGGGGTCGGTCGCGCCCGGACTCGAGCGCAGCGTCTCCGCGTACGCGGTGATCGACGTCAGCGGCGTGCGCAGCTCGTGCGACACCGCGGCGATGAACTGCGACTTCAGGCGGTGGAGCTCGGAGATCTTCTCCTTCTCCTCGCGCAGCTCCTCCACATTGCGGATCCCGTGTCCGGTGTTGTCGAAGCTCTCGAGCGCCTGGCGGCCGAGCGCCGCCCAGCGACGGAGATCCTCCACCACGTCCATGCGATCGAGCCCGCACTCGAGCTGGGCCAGGAAGAAGCCGAGCGGGTGCGTCTTGTCCGCGGACGACAGCGGGATCACGAGCGCGTCGCCGCGACCCGGCGACGTGCGGTGATTCGGAGCGCCCGCCGTCCAGCGGAAGTCCGCCCAGGTCGGCAGTCGTCGCAGCCACGTGTCGAATCCCTCGGCCCGCTGCGCTTCCGGGGGCACGGCGGGACCGCCCGCGCCGTTCGCGACGGCTTCCACGTAGCGTCCGTCCTCGGCCCGGAGCGACCACAGGGTCGCGCGATCGATCCCCGGCAATCCCGCCACCGCCGACGTGATGCGACGCAGCACCGTGCCGCTGCCGCCTTCCCGGACGATCGCGTCGAGCACCTCGAGCGCCTGCTCGAGATCGGCCGCCCGTTCCTCCATCGCGTGCGTGTGACTCTCCCCGCCCGAGCGCTGCCGCTCGCGATACAGGGCGAGCGCCGCCTGCGCCAGGAAGCCCGGTAGACCCGCCGCCGCGCCGACCGCCACGACGACCGCCTCGATGCGGTCCGGCGACTTGAGCGGGTACGCCCACAGCGACTCGGCCGTCACGCCCGCCTGCTGCACGAGTGCACCCTCGCGGAACGCGCGCCGCGCGATGCCCTCGAGCTGCACGTCCGAGGCGTGGAGATCCTGGGCGGGGCCCTGCAGCGGGCGCGCCGCGACCAGCTCCCCGTCCGAGTTCACGAGGTGGAGCGCCGCCTGTCCCACGCCGGGCCGGCCGGTGACGGCCCGCTCGATGATCTGCAGGACGCGATCCACGGAGTCCGCGATCTGAAGCTCCTCGGCGTGCACGCCGAGCGTGACCTCGGCCGGCGCCGATCCGGTCTTCGTCGTCTCGCGAATCAAGATGCCCGTCCTCCCCGCCGCTCGCGCACGACCACGCTGCCGCTCATGTTCTTGCCGTATCTCTTCAGCTCGGAGGCGATGTCCGCCACCCGGCCGATGTGTCCGATGTTGCCGCTCTCGTTCGTGACGATCGCGAGCGTGATGCCGAGCGACTTCACGCGCATCACCTCGCCGGAGCGGCGACGGATCTTGAGGTAGCCGCGCTCGAGGTCCTCGGGGTCGAACAGCTCCTGCGACTTGCGGTCGAAGAGCTCGATCACCGCGCGCGCGATCGCGTCGACCCGATCCGGGGTGGTCATGAGGACGAAGTCGTCGCCGCCCACGTGACCCACGAAGTCGTCGGAGTTGCCGGCGTCCACGATCGCGTTCGTGAGGATGCGGGCGGTGGTGCGGATCGCCTCGTCGCCCTTGGCGTAGCCGTAGTAGTCGTTGAACGCCTTGAAGTTGTCGATGTCGGTGTAGATGAACGCGAACGGACGGCCGGTCTCGATGCGCTGCGTCAGCTCGCGCTCGATCGACACGTTCCCCGGCAGGCCGGTGAGCGGATTCGCCTCGCGCTGCGAGACGCTCCACGCCAGCACGTTCTTCACGCGCATCAGCAGTTCCGGCATCGAGAACGGCTTCGTCACGTAGTCGTTCGCGCCGTTCTCGAGCCCCTTCAGCTTCTCGTCCAGCTCGCCGCGCGCGGTCAGGATGATCACGGGGATGTGGCGCGTGTTGTAGTCGTTCTTGATGCGTCGACAGACCTCGTAGCCGTCCATCTGCGGGATCATCAGGTCGAGCAGCACGAGATCCGGCGGGTCCTCCGTGACCATCTGGAGGCCTTCCTCGCCGTCTTGCGCGCACTTCACGTAGAAGCCCGCGTTCTCGAGCTGGAACTTGAGGATCTCGCGGATGGGAGGTTCGTCGTCCACGACCAGGATGCGAGGGGGACGAGCCAGATCGATGGTGCTCACGCGTGCTCCCGGGGGTGGCGCGCCGTGCGAGGCGCGAAACGGCCTGACGCCCGCGTCGCCGCGGACGTTCCTTCCTCGACTCATCGGCACCGTCCCGGGCCTCGCTTTCGTGATTCCCGGGCGGGCGGCGGGTCCTTCCCCGCTTTTCGGCCGGGAGGTGCGGGGACCTGAAGTGCTTTCCGCTCAAGGGCTTGTTCGCGAAGCCGATACTTTTCGTGAAGCGGCGCCACGCCGGTGGCGGGCGCGGAACGCGTTCTGGGAGAGAATCGTGGCCGTCGC
>JAGQIB010000175.1:0-1197 GCA_020431545.1 Gemmatimonadota bacterium | reverse complement strand
TCCGCCACGGAGGTCGCGCGCGAGCTCGGTCTGCCCGCGCCGCGCGTGAACCACCACGTCCACAAGCTGCGTGACGCCGGGCTGCTGCGGCGCGCGGGCACCCGACGCGTGCGCAATCTGAACGAAAATCTCTACGTGGCGCTGGCGCGGACGTTCGTGATCGCGGAGTCGCTCACCCCGGGCGGCGACCGCCGCCGGGCGCTGCGGACGGGTTCGGAACGTCGACCGCTCAAGAACCTGGTGGCGCTGGGAGAACGGCTCGCGGGCGACGCGCTCGTGCTGCTCGACCAGGCGGCCTGCGACGAGCGGGAGTGCTCGACCTACGCGACGTCGCTCGACCTCTCGTTCGCGGATCCGGCGGCGCGTGCCGCGTTCCTCGGCGATCTGCTCGAGGCGATCCGGGAGCTGCGGGCGAGGTACGGTGTGGAGGAGGACGGGACACGCGAGCGCTACAAGGCGATCGTCGCGTGTTATCCCGCGCCGTGACCGCTTCCGGGCGCGGGTCTACTTGCGTCCGCGCGCCCGGTTCGGAATGTTGCCGAGCGGCAGATTCGGGTGGGCGTCGAGGGTCAGGTCGTCGCTCTCTCCGCGATCCAGCCGACGTTTCCCCGCGAACGCGATCATCGCCGCGTTGTCGCCGCAGTACTCCATTCGCGGCACCACGAGGTGGAGACGGCGCCTCGCGCACTCCTGCTCCAGCGCAGCACGCAGCGTGCGGTTCGCGGCCACCCCCCCTGCGATGGACACCGAGCCCGCACCCACGCGCTCCGCGGCCTGCACGAGCCGCGTCACGAGCACCTCGATCACCGCGGCCTGGAACGACGCCGCCACGTCGGCGGCCCGCTCCCCCGCCGCCAGCGACGGGTCGCGGTCCAGCGTGAAGCGAACCGCCGTCTTCAATCCCGAGAACGAGAAGTCGAGGGTCCCGTCTTCCAGCCAGGAGCGCGGGAACGCGAACGCCGCCGGATCGCCGCCCTTCGCGAGCTTCTCGAGCGCCGCGCCACCCGGATAGCCGAGCCCGAGGAGCACCGACACCTTGTCGTAGGCCTCGCCCGCGGCGTCGTCGCGCGTGCGGCCCAGGATCTCGAGGTCGTGCGTCTCCTGCACGTGCACGAGCAGCGTGTGCCCGCCGGACGCGACGAGCACCACCGCCGGCACGCCGAAGTCGGCGGATTCCAGGAACGGCGAGCGCACGTG
>JAGQIB010000174.1 GCA_020431545.1 Gemmatimonadota bacterium | reverse complement strand
AAGTGCTACGGCGGCGACATCACGCGAAAGCGGAAGCTCCTGGAGAAGCAGAAGGAAGGCAAGAAGCGGATGAAGCAGGTCGGTACCGTGACCGTGCCGCAGGAGGCCTTCCTGTCCGTGCTCAAGATCGAGCGATGACGGAAGCCGGCGCGGTTCCCGTCCCGCCGGATCCGGAGCGACCGTTCGGCCTGTACGTCCACTTCCCCTACTGCTCCGCGCGCTGCCACTACTGCGCGTTCTACTTCGTGGTCGGTCGCGACGAGACGCGGGCCGCCTACCTGGATGCGGTCCGGGGCGAGATCGAGGCGGCGGCGCGGGATCCTCGTTTCGCGGGGCGACGCGTGTCGACCGTGTACTTCGGCGGCGGCACTCCGAGCCTCCTCGCCGCGACGGATGTGGACCGGCTTCTCGCGGCGATCGGTCGCGCCTTCCCGAAGGGCGAGCCGGAGGAGGTGAGCCTCGAGGCGAACCCCGATGGCCTGGATCGGGAGCGGCTCGCCGGACTTCGCGCGGCCGGAGTACGACGTCTCACCCTGGGCTGGCAGTCGCTGCGCGCGGAAGGGTTGCGTGTCCTCACGCGGACGCACGGACCGGAGGACGATGTCGCGGCGCTGGCGGCGGCGCGAGCGGCCGGCTTCGAGAACGTGGGCGTCGATCTCATCTTCGGGTGGCCGGGCCAGAGCGCGGACGCGTGGCTGCGAGAGCTGGACGAAGCGGCGTCGCGGGGCGTGGAGCACGTTTCCGCCTACGAGCTGACGGTGGAGGAAGGCACGCGCCTCGCGCGTCGAGTGGACGCGGGGCGTTTTCACCTCGCGGATGAGGACGAGCGCGCTCGCATGTTCGACGGGACGGACGAAGTGCTCGCGAAGCACGGAATCGAGCGGTACGAGATCTCGAACTTCGCGCGTCCCGGGTTCGAGTGCCGCCACAACCTGGACGGGTGGCGCAGCGGGGACCTGCTCGGGGTCGGCGCGAGCGCCGCCTCGCACGTGACGAACACCCGGTGGACGAACGTCGCCGATGTCGACGACTACCTGGCTCGCCGGACGGCGGGCGCCTCGCCGGCGCGGACCTCGGAGGTGCTTCCGCCGCGGACGTGGGCGGCCGAGGACCTCTACCTCGGCCTCCGCACGACGTCCGGGATCGACGTCGGCGAGCGGCTCCGCCCGCTCCGCGAGGCCGATCGCGCGCCGCTCCGGGCCGCTCTCGACCGGGCCCGGGCCGATCACCTCGTGGAGGGAGAGCCTCGATTCCGCCTGACTCGCCGCGGGCGACTGTTCGCGGACACGGTGTTCGACGCCCTGCTTTCATAACATGTTGTTGGACAAAGACTTAGCGGGCTCTTTCCCGGCCCGCTCCCGCCCGTGAAGATCCCGGGAATCCCGCGATTCCGCCCCGCTCGACGGTTCTCTCCCGGGTGACGGAGCGCCGCATCCGGCCTATAGTGCCCGCACGCGTCGTCGCCTCGCGGCGACGGCATCCCGGATCGGAGGGTCGGATGAGGAAACATCGGATCACGGCAGGAGCACTGGCCGTCGCCGTCGCGGCGGGCGGGTTCGTGTCCGTCGCCGCCGCCGGGGAGCTCGCCTCGGTCCTGGCCGCGGAAGCACTGAAGATCGAGGTCGCCCAGGCGTCGCAGAAGAAGATCGACAAGATGGTCGACGAGACGCAGGACCTGCTCGGCGAGTACAAGCAGGTCACGAAGGAGAAGGACGGCCTCGAGATCTACAACGACTACCTCGAGCGTCAGGTTGCCGATCAGGTCGCCGAGCTCGAGCATCTCCGGGCATCGATCGACGAAGTGAGCACGATGGAACGCCAGATCGTGCCGCTCATGATTCGTATGCTCGATTCGCTCGAGCGCTTCGTGCAGCTCGACGTCCCGTTCCTGCAGAAGGAGCGCACGGAGCGAGTCGCCCGCCTGCGCGAGATGATGGAGAGCGCCGACGTTTCGGCCGCCGAGAAGTTCCGCCGCCTCACCGAGGCATTCCAGATCGAGATCGACTACGGTCGGACGATCGAGGTCTACAAGGACTCGCTCGAGCTGAGCGGTGCGACCCTCGAGGTCAACATGCTGCGTCTGGGCCGGATCGGCCTTTACTATCAGACGAACGACGCCAGCGTGACCGGCATGTGGGACACGCAGGCCAAGCAGTGGACCTCCCTGGACGACGGAGAGTCGCGGAATCAGGTCCGTCAGGGTATCCGGATCGCCGAGAAGCAAGTGGCGCCGGATCTCCTGCAACTTCCCGTGCCCGCCCCGGAGGCCGCGTCATGAGGAACGCTCGCGTGATTCTCGCCGCCGCGCTGCTGGTGGCCACGGGCGTGGCCCCGGCCGCCGCCCAGGACGCGAAGGATCTCGATTCGCTGCTGAAGCTCGTGGAGAAGGGTACGGTCGACGAGCGAGCCGACGCGCGCGAGCGCGAGGCGAAGTTCGCCGCGGCGCGCGACGAGCAGAAGAACCTGCTCGCGGAAGCACGCCGCCAGCTGGCCGCCGAGGAGAAGCGCGGCGATACCCAGGAGAAGATCTACGACGAGAACGAGCTGAAGCTCGCCGACGTGAACGAGCAGCTCAACCGTCGTCTGGGTTCGCTGCGCGAGCTGTTCGGTGTGCTGCAACAGGTGTCCAGCGACACGCAGGGACTCCTGGAGACGTCGGTGACGGCGGCGCAGATCCCGAATCGCGGCGACTTCCTCGAGAAGCTCACCCAGAAGGCCGGTTCCGCGTCCACGCTCCCCTCGATCGCGGAGATCGAGAAGCTGTGGTTCCTGATGCAGCAGGAGATGACCGAAACGGGGAAGGTCGTGAAGTTCCCGGCCAAGGTCATCACCACGGACGGGCGCGAGGTCGAGGAAGACGTCGTCCGGGTGGGCGCGTTCAACATCGTGGCGCCGGGCAAGTACCTGACGTACGTGCCGGAGACGCAGAACCTCGCGGAACTCGGACGGCAGCCGCAGGGGCGGTTCACGTCGGACATCGCCGGTCTGTTCCAGGGCGGCAACGAACCGGTGAAATTCGGCATCGACCCGACTCGCGGTCAGATCCTCGCGACGTATCTCGAGCGGCCGAGCCTGCGCGAGCGCATCGACCAGGGCGGCATCGTGGGCTACGTGATCATCGCGCTCGGCATCCTCGGGTTGATCATCTCGCTCGAGCGCCTGTTCTCCCTCAGTCGCGCGAGCGCTTCGGTGAACTCGCAGCTGAAGGACACCGGCAAGCCGCGCGACGACAACGCGCTCGGTCGCATCCTCCAGGTCGCCGACCAGTTCCCGGCGGCCGATGTGGAGACGCTCGAGCTCCGCCTCGGCGAGGCGGTCTTCCGCGAGACGCCGAAGCTCACGCGCTCGCTGCTCTTCATCAAGATCCTGAGCGTGGTGGCGCCGCTGCTCGGACTGCTCGGAACCGTGACGGGAATGATCGTGACGTTCCAGGCGATCACCCTGTTCGGTACCGGCGATCCCAAGCTGATGGCGGGCGGTATCTCCCAGGCGCTCGTGACGACCGTGCTCGGCCTCACCGTGGCGATCCCGCTGGTGTTGCTGCACACGGTCGTGAGCGGTCGCAGCCGCCACATCCTGTCCGTGCTGCAGGAGCAGAGCGCGGGCATCGTGGCCGAACGATCCGAACGGAAGGCGGCCTGAGGTGTTCTTCGAAGCGTACGTGGCGATCCGGGATTTCATGGAGCTCGGAGGCCCGGTGCTGACCGCGATCGCGGTGACGATCCTGCTCATGTGGGTTCTGATCTTCGAGCGGATCCTGTTCTTCCGCGGGGAGCGCTGGAAGCTCATCCTGGCCTCGATCAAGGTCTGGGAGAACCGGCCGGAGCGGAGGTCCTGGAACGCCCATCGGATCCGGGAGAGCCTGATCTCCCAGCTCAGTGAGTCGGTGAACTCGAACATCTCCGTGATCAAGACGCTCGTGGCCCTCTGTCCGCTGCTCGGACTGCTCGGGACCGTGACCGGCATGATCGAGGTGTTCGACGTGCTCGCGATCACCGGCGCGGCGAATGCGCGCGCGATGGCCGAAGGCGTCGCGCGGGCCACCGTGCCCACGATGGCCGGGATGGTCGGGGCGCTCAGCGGCGTGTTCGCGGCCACGATTCTCGCGCGCCTGGCCAACGATTCCGTCGAGCGTCTCGACGGCCACCTGACCTTGGACCACTAGGGGCGGAGCCATGCGACGACCTTTCGTGTCGATCCAGCAGGACGAGGAAGAGCAGGAGATCAACATCACGCCGATGCTCGACGTGGTGTTCATCATGCTCATCTTCTTCATCG
>JAGQIB010000173.1 GCA_020431545.1 Gemmatimonadota bacterium | reverse complement strand
TCGGCGGCACCTGGCGCGCCGTGGCGTTCGCCGCCGGCGCGGTGGGCTACCCGGCGCTGCTGTGGATCCTGGGGGGCGTGCGCCTGTCCGACTTCCGCGAGCTGCGCGACGCGATCCGGCCGCCGGCCGCGCCCGAGAACGACGCCCCGGACGCCGACGACGTTGGCGGACCGGGCGCGGGCGCCTAGTATCCGGCGATGCGGATCCTCGACGTGGGCTGCGGCCACGACAAGTTGCCCGGCGCGATCGGTATCGATCGGAGCGCGAACACGGCGGCCGACGTGGTGCACGATCTCGACCGGCGGCCGTGGCCGCTCGCGGACGCCGAGTTCGATCACATCCGTTGCCAGGACGTCATCGAGCACCTCGACGACATCGTGGGCGTCATGGAGGAGCTGCACCGCGTGGCGCGTCCGGGCGCCACGATCCACATCCGCGTGCCCCACTTCTCGAGCGTCCAGGCCTACACGGATCCCACCCACCGGCACTTCTTCTCCACGGAGTCGATGGGCTACTTCACCGAGGACTCCCGCTACCCCCATTACACGGATGCGCGCTTCGCGGTGCGACGCGTGCGGCTGCGGCTCTGGAAGCCGTATCGCTGGCTCGGCCTCGACTGGCTCGCGAACCGCTTCCCCGCCCGCTACGAGAAGATGTTCGCTTTCCTGTTCCCGGCGGAGTGCCTGGAGTTCGACCTCGAGGTCCGTCCCCGGATCCAGCCTTCCGCGAGTGCCGCGGAAGCGGTACGCTGATTCCATGGTATTCGTTCCGCTCCTCGGCCTACTGCTCGGAATCGGCGCGGCGGACTCCCCCGGAGTCGACGCCTCGATCCTGCCGACCCCGTCGCCGCCGCGTGTCCTTCCCGCCGCGCGCGTCCGCGATCTGGAGGCGACGGATCGCCTGTTCCAGCGCGGCCTCCCCGTCTCCGAGGAGTCGTTCTCGCCGGACGGGTCGCAGTTCGCGTACCTGCATCTCGTCCCGGGCGGCTTCCTGCGCCGGAAACCGGAGCGCTGCGCGTTCCTGCTGGACCTGCTGTCGGGCGACAATCGCGCCGTCCGGGCGCCGAAGGGGCGCGCCACCCGGATCGGAGGCTGGGACGACACGGGCCGCTACCTGCTGTTCGAGACCGAGGAGCGCGGCTGGCTGTCGCCGCTCACCGGCAGCGCCGGCACGTATCACTGGATCTTCGACGTGGTCACCGCCGAGTTTCCCAAGCGACGCCCGTTCACCGGCGTCCGCGACGGGCAGATGTTCCGCTGGAAGGCGGACGGCACGTACCACGGCCGGTGGGACGGCGACGTCGTCGTGCCCATGTTCGAGGGAGAGCTCGCGCGCCACTACGTCGAGTTCGGGCGCCGCCTCTCCGACGAGGAGAAACGTCGCCACGAGACCGCGGGTCGACTCGCCCTGGGCCTGGAGGACTCCCGCCCCACGGTTCTCGAGAACTCCCTCGAACGCCTCGACCAGACCTGGACGCAGCGGGGGTCGCACGATCCGATCGTCTCCGATCTGTTCGGCGATCGTCCGACCCTGTTCGCGCGCGCGCCGGACCGCAAGGAGTGGGTCCCCGTCCACGAGGAGACGGAGTACGTCGCCGTCCTCGACGGATCGCTCGCGCTGATCACGGGACCCGGCGGCGAGCAATCGATCCTGTGTCTCGATCGATTCGAGTCGGTACCGCTGCCCCCGGCCCCCGAGGGCTGGAGCGAGCGGCTCCGCGATCGCTGGGACCGCACCGACGAGTTCTGGGACGAGCTCGATCCGCTCCCGCGCGACCTGCAGTACCGGCGCGACTGGGACGAGGTGCAGGGTACCGCGACGTACTTCAACTGGGTGAAACCGGACCGCTCGCAGGCGCTCCTCCTGTACTCGTTCGGGCCGCTCCGGCGCGTGCTCCGCGTGGTGGAACTGCCGGAAACGTGGCGGCCCGCCCCCGAAGGGACGGGCCGCATCCCGGAGTCGGACTCCGGAGCCGAGGAAGTCCCCGGCATCTGACGGGCGACGTCTCCTAGGTCGCGCGGACCGAGGTCTCTCCGGTCGCCCCCACCCGCGCCGCCCCCGGACGCTGGAACACGTCCGCGAGCCGCGACGCCCACGATGGCGGAAGCACCCGGAACAGATGCGCGTGCAGGCGATTCACGCCTCCCGTCACGATGATCCGTTGCTTCCGGTCCAGTCCGCGCAGGCACTCCTCGGCGACCTGCGAGGCCGTCTGCTGAGGTCCCGTGCGCGGCCGACGCCCGGCGGCGCCGGACACGGCGTGGAAGTTCGTCGCGGTGGAGCCCGGACAGAGCGCCGCGACCTGCACGCCCGTCCCCGCCAGCTCCGTGGCGAGCGAGTGCGTCCACGAGATGAGGTACGCCTTCGTGGCCGCGTACGTTCCCATCCAAGGAACCGGCGCGAAGCCGGCCGTGGACGCGACGTTCAGAACCACGCCCCGCTTGCGCCGGATCATGCCGGGCAGGAACAGGGCGGTGAGCTCCGTGGGCAGCGACACGTTGAGACGGATCATCTCCGCCTCCCGCGCCGCGCCCTGATCCGCGAACGGGCCGTAGGTCCCGAACGCGGCGTTGTTCACGAGCAGGTCCACCGTGAGATCGATGCCGCGCAACGCCTCCACGAGGCGAGCGGCGGCATCCGGGCGGGAAAGGTCCATCGGCACCGAGACCGCGCGAATACGATGACTCTGGGCGAGCTTGTTCGCCAGGATGCGCAGGTTCTCCGCGGACCGGGCCACGAGGATGAGATGCATGCCCCGGGCCGCGAGGAGCCGTGCGAGCTCGAGTCCGATCCCCGAGGTCGCGCCGGTGACGAGGGCCGCTCCGCCGAAACCGCGGAACTCGGCCATTCGAGCACTCTCCTTTGGGGGGAGGGTCGCTGATTCATCGACCGCCGAGGGGGCGGGCTTGCGCGCTTCTCGTCGGTCGGTCGAGGATCACCGCAGGGGACGAACGGGCGCAAGCGGATCCTCGCGTGTGCGAGCGGGTTTTTGACGATACACTCGGAAACGGAGGTGCCGCGTGACCCGAATCCCGGAGACGGCCCGCACCACGGGTCTCCCGACCATTCTCGCTCTCTGCCTCGGGCTCCTCGGCCCGGGCCCGACGCCGGCGGCCGCCGCGCCGTCGGCCGCCGAGCTCGTGGCCCGGTCCACGGCCGCCCACGGAGGCTCGGATCGCCTGAAGGAGTCCTCCGGCTGGACCATGCGCGGCCAGGTCGCCTCGCACCTCGAGGGCGTGAACGGCAAGATCGACCTCGAGGTCGCGCTCGACGGTTCGCTGCGCACGGAGATCCGCTACCCGGATCGCACGGAGGTCCGCATCCTCGCCGGTGCGCTCGCCTGGAACGGCGGCCGACGTCAGCAGCGGGCGTCGAAGCGCGAGCTGTCCGATTCGATGAAGCTCCAGTACCACCGGATCGTGGCGCCGTTCGAGCTCGCGCGCGCGGATCCGGCCGACGTCGTCGCACTCGAACCGGACGAGCAGGGGCGTCCCCGCGTGCAGATCGACTGGAACGATCGCCTGCGCACCATCTACGCGATCGATCCGGACTCCGGACTCGTGGTCGGCGTGCGCGGCCAGATGGGCGAGGGCGAGGATCTCGTGGAGTTCGTGTCGGAGGCGTCGGACTTCCGGGAGGTCGAAGGCGTGCTCTTCCCCTATCACGTCACGACCTGGGTGGGCGACTCGATCGCGGCCGAGGTGACGTTCGAGCGCATCCGGCGGGAAGACGACTTCCCGCCCACGACCTTCGTGCCTTCCGGAAACGCGGGAGACCTGTGAGACGGATCGTTCGGGCCCCGAACCACGGCGCGGCACTCGGCGCGTTCCTCGCCGCCGTCGCCGCGATCGCCGCCCCCGCGGCGGCGGACTATCCCGAGCCGACTACGCCCGCCGACTCGCTGGTGGT
>JAGQIB010000172.1 GCA_020431545.1 Gemmatimonadota bacterium | reverse complement strand
TGGGGCAGCTTCGCGCCCGTCACCAAGAACGTGCACTACCTCGTGGACGTGACCGGTCTCGCGCGCGCCTGGATCGAGGACGGGGTTCCGGCCGAGGGTCTCGCGCTGCTGCCCACCTCGCCGAACCGGGACTCGGAGTACCAGAGCCGGGAGTTCGGCGGTGTGACCCGTCACGCTCGACTCGAGCTGTACCTCAGCCCGGCGGTGGATCTCACGGTCTCCAAGACCGCGGATCTGCTGCAGCCGGCCGAGGGCGACACGGTCCGCTTCACGGTGGAGATCTCGAACGCCGGTCCGGAGGACGCGAGCGGCGTGGTGGTGAGCGATCTGCTCCCGGCCGGTCTCGACTACGTGACCCACGCCCAGACCGACGGCACCTGGTCCAAGGCGACCGGAGACTGGACGATCTCGGCGCTCGGGGCCGGTAAGACCGCGTCGCTGTTCTTCGTGACCGAGGTCGCGGCGGGAACCGCGGGCACCTCGATCACGAACACGGCGACGTTGACCGCGGTGGACCAGTTCGACACGACCGCCGCGGACGATACGTCGTCGGTGACGGTCGACGTTCAGGACCCCACCGTGAACGGCATCGACATCCAGGTGATCAAGACGGTCGATCGCCGCTCCGCGAAGGTCGGCGACGAGGTGAAGTTCTCGATCCTGGCGCGGAACAACGGAACGGCGCAGGCCGGGAACATCTCGATCCAGGACATCCTGCCCGCCGGCCTCACCTACGTGAGCTCGACCTCCACGCGCGGCGTCTACGATCAGAACACCGGGATCTGGTTCATCCTCACCTTCACGGGCGGCGACAGCGGACGTCTCGAGATCACCGCTTCCGTCGATCCGGGGACCGGCGCGCAGACGCTCGTGAACACCGCGAGCCTTACGAGCCTCACGGGAACGGACCTGAACCCGGACAACGACGCCGATGCCGACTCCGTCTTCGTGCTCGACACGGATCTCGTGCTCACGAAGACCGTGGATCTCACGAATCCGGAGGAGGGCCAGCCGGTCCGCTTCCGCATCGACGTGGAAAACCTGGGTCCCACGATCGCGCCGAACGTGGCGATCGCGGACTCGCTCCCGGCGGGACTCACGTGGCTCGCGGACAGCACGAGCCAGGGCACGGTCTCCTCCGGCACCGGCATCTGGACCCTCGGCAACGTGGACATCGGCGAGACGCAGAGCCTCTGGATCACCGCGTCCCCCGATTCGGGAACCGCCGGCCAGACGCTGCGCAACGCGGCCGGCATCGTGGCGAACGACGCCTCCGATCCGACCCCGGACGACGACGTCGCCGAGGCCTCGGTCGTGGTCGCATCCGCCGACCTCGCGACCGCCATCACGGTGGACGATCCGCAACCGGTCGCCGGCTCGACCGTGACGTTCACTCTGACCGCCACGAACGACGGCCCGAGCGATGCCACCGGCGTGGTCCTGCGCACCGATCTCCCCACCGGTCTCACGTACCTCGCGGATCGCCCCGACGTCGGGACGTTCGACTCCGGCACCGGCGCCTGGACCCTCGGATCACTCCTGAACGGCGACACCGCGGCGCTCGAGATCGATGCCCAGGTCGATCCGGGCACGACCGGCCAGACGATCCTCGTCCCCGTGGGGCGCTCGGGTTCCTCCCCGGCCGATCCGAACGGCGGCAACGATCAGGACACGGTGGCGGTCTACGTGGCGGGTGCGGATCTCGCGGTGACGAAGACGGTGTCCAAGCCGGAAGCGAACGAGGGCGAGAACGTCATCTGGACGGTCACGGTCGCGAACGAGGGTCTGCTCGACGCGACGTCCGTCGCGGTCGCGGACACGCTGCCGGCCGGTCTCTCGTTCGTGAGCGC
>JAGQIB010000171.1:5286-10554 GCA_020431545.1 Gemmatimonadota bacterium | reverse complement strand
TGGGCGGCGCGCAGCCGCTCGCCGTCACGATGAACGGGGGCGTGGCGCTCGTACCCGAGGTCGATCGCACGCGCATCCGGCGCCGCCTCGAAACACGCTATCTGGACGAAGAGGCGACCTCGTTCGAGGACGCCATGACGCGCGTGAAGGCGGCGCTCGCCGAGAAGCGGCCCGTGTCGATCGGGCTGTGCATGAACGCGGCCGACTGCTTCGAGCGCGTGCTGGCCGGCGACCTCCGTCCGGACATCGTGACGGATCAGACCTCCGCGCATGACATGCTGCAGGGCTACGTGCCGTCGGGGGTGACGTTCGAGCAGGCGGAGGAGCTGCGTCGCCGGGATCCCGAGGAGTACGTGCGACAGGCGCGCTCGACGGCGGTGCGCCACGTGAAGGCGATGCAGGCGCTGGATGCGAAGGGCGCGATCGTCTTCGACTACGGGAACAACCTTCGCGGCGCGGCGGAGGAGGGCGGTCTCGTCGATGCCTACACCTACCCCGGCTTCGTGCCCGCGTTCATTCGTCCGCTCTTCTGCGAGGGCAAGGGTCCCTTCCGGTGGTGCGCTCTGTCCGGTGATCCGGCGGACATCGCCGCGACCGACGCGGCGCTGCTCGAAGCGTTCCCCGAGGATCGCGTGCTCGCCCGCTGGCTGCCGATGGCGGCGGAGCGCGTGGCGTTCCAGGGGCTGCCGTGCCGCATCTGCTGGCTCGGCTACGGCGAACGTCATCGCGCGGGACTCATTTTCAATGATCTCGTGCGCACCGGAAAGGTGAAGGCGCCGATCGTGATCGGCCGCGACCACCTGGACTGCGGTTCCGTCGCCTCTCCGTACCGGGAAACGGAAGCGATGCGCGACGGGTCGGACGCGATCGCGGACTGGCCGATCCTGAACGCGCTGCTGAACACCGCGTGCGGGGCCACCTGGGTCAGCTTCCACCACGGCGGCGGGGTCGGGATCGGCAACTCGCTGCACGCGGGCATGGTGATCGTGTGCGACGGGACGGAGGCGGCGGACGCGCGGCTCGAGCGCGTGCTGCTCGCGGATCCCGGCACCGGTGTCATGCGGCACGCCGATGCGGGCTACGACCGCGCGATCGACGTCGCCCGCGAGCGCGGGGTGGATCTCCCCGGCATCACGAGCTGATCGCGTGAATCCCGGGCCCGCGATGCGCGTCGCGGCGGATCTCGTTCTCGAGAATGCCTCCGAAGTGCTCACCATGGAGCGCGCCGGGCTCACGGGCCCGCGTCGCGGTTCGGATCTCCGCGAGATCGGACGCGTGGAGCGCGGCGCGGTTGCGGTGCGCGGCGAGGAGATCGTGTGGGTCGGGCCGCAGACCGAGCTCGCGACGCACGTGGATGTCGCGGCGGGCGCCACCCGCCTCGACGCGGCCGGCGGATGCGTCCTGCCCGGATTCGTGGACTCGCACACGCACCTCGTGTTCGGCGGCTCGCGCCACGACGAGTTCGCGATGCGCATCGCGGGCAAGACGTACCTCGAGATCGCCGCGGCCGGCGGGGGGATTCGCTCCTCGGTCCGGCACACGCGCGCCGCCTCCGAGGACGAACTCGTCGCGCTCGCCCGCGCCCGCCTCGATCGAATGCTCGCGCTCGGGAGCACCACGATCGAGTGCAAGAGCGGCTACGGCCTCGCCACGGAGCACGAGCTGAAGCAGTTGCGGGCGTTGCGGCGCGCGTCCGAGGGACACGCCGTGGACACCGTCTCCACGTTCCTGGGCGCGCACGAGTTCCCCCCGGAGTTCGCCGAGGATCGCGACGGCTACGTCGACCTGCTCGTCTCGGAGATGATCCCCGCCGTGGCCGAATCCGGACTCGCGGAGTTCGCCGACGTCTTCTGCGAGCAGGGGGTCTTCACGCCGGATCAGGCGCGACGCGTCCTCGTGGCCGCGGCCGACGCCGGCCTCGCCCCGAAGCTGCATGCCGACGAGTTCGCGCCGTCCGGCGCGGCGGAGCTCGCGGCCGAGCTCGGTGCGGTCTCCGCGGACCATCTGTCCGCCATCTCGGAGCCGGGAGTGAAGGCGCTCGCGCGGTCCGACACGATCGGGTGCGTCCTCCCGGGGACCACGTTCTCGTGCCGGATCCCGCCCGCTCACGCCCGGCGGCTCGTGGAGGCGGGGGTCGCGCTCGCGATCGCGACCGACTTCAATCCCGGGAGCTGCGCGATCGACTCCCTCGCGGTCATCGCCGGACTCGCGTCGCTGCAGCTGTCGCTCCTGCCGGAAGAGGCGCTCGTCGCGGCCACGATCAACGCGGCGTGGTCGATCCGGCGGGCGGACCGCGTCGGCTCGATCCGGCCGGGCAAGCTCGCGGATCTCGTGGTGCTCTCCGTACCCGACTACCGGTGCCTCGCGTACCGGTTCGGCGCGGACCTCGTGCGCACGGTCGTGAAGCGGGGGCAGGTGGTCCGGGACGCCGCCGCCGTCCCCGCGACGCCGATCTGACCGCGGCCGGATCCCCCGCGATCCCGCCGGCCTTCGCGGAGCCCCCGTCGCCTCCTCCGGCGGTCAGGAACTTCCGCGGAATCCCAGAGTGTGCAAACCCCGGCTCAAGACCCTCGGGAGATCGTCCGATTCCGTGACAGACCCGGTTCCAGCGGGCCGCATGGGCGGCGCGTGGGGGGCCGACCGGCGGGAGAACCGCCCCCAAGTCACCGTGCCGGCGTCAGCCCCGGAGGGGTCCAGTGACCGAGCTCGACATCAAACGCAAGGCCACCGAGCTGCTCCAGAAGGGTCGCTACGACGAGGCCATTGCGGAGTACGAGGCTCTCCTCGAGAGTTCCAAGAAGCCGAACCCGGCGATTCACAACCTGATCGGCGACATCTTCGTCAAGCAGGGGAACTTCGAGAAGGGCTTCTCCCACTATCTCTCCGCGTCGAAGGCGTACAAGGAAGAGGGTCTCTTCCACAACGGCATCGCGGTGGGGAAGAAGATCCTCCGCCTCGATCGCGACCAGACCGACGTCTACGCGATGCTCGCCGATCTCTACGCGCGTCAGGGCCTCGGCATGGACTCGCTGAAGTTCCTGCGCGAGTTCGCGCGTCGGCAGGAAGAGGCGAATCGCTATCCGGTGGCGCTCGCGGCGTTCGCCGACGCGTGCGAGATCCTCGGCGACTTCCCGGACGTGCACATCGCGTACGGCGAGATGCTGGAGCGCGTCGATCGTCTCGACGATGCGGCCGTGTGCTACGAGAACGCGTCCCAGATCTACGCGGACAAGGGCTGGAACGATCAGGCCGAGCAGCTCACGCGGCGCGCGAAGGCGTCCAAGACCGGCGGCACGGCGCATCCGGCCCAGGGCCAGTCCGCGGTTTCGGATCTCATGAGTCTCCGCACGCTCGACGACTCACCGGCGCCGGCGAAGAAGCCCGCCGCTCCCGCGTCGAAGCCCGCGGCTCCGAAGGCCGCCGCACCGAAGGCACCGGCTGCGCCCGCCGCGCCGGCCGAGACTCCGCAGATGTGGGGCCGCTCCGACGAGCCGGAGGGCCTGACGCTCGACATGCCGGCGGCCTCCGAGGGCGCGCCCTGGACGGAGTACTCGCAGGACAAGAGTCCCGCGTTGCCGCCGCCGCCGCCGCTCCCGCCGAAGGGTGCCGCGGATCCGAGTCAGATGTTCGTGGAGCCCGACGGCATCGACGTCGAGGAGGCCTCGCCCGAGTCGGCGAAGGTGATCGACGTCGGCTCCGCCTCCAGTCTCGACGAGGCGCTGGCCGAGATGGCCGCGCTCGAGCCCGCCGCTCCGAAGCCGGCCGCTCCGAAGGCACCGGCCGCCCCGGCGACGCCGCCGGCCCGCCCGGCCGACGGACTGGTGCTCGAAGGACTCGAGTTGAATGCCGTGGCGCCGGCCGCGAAGCCGGCGTCCGAGACGCCGCAGCCGATCGACGCCGAGTCTCTCGATCTCACGGATCTTCCGGGCATCGTGCTGCCGACGAAGTCGGCGCGGAAATCGTCGGGTGCGATCCCCGCGCCGCCGACGCCCGCGGCTCCGGCCGCCCGTGCGCCGTCGGCCGAGGTCCCGGCGCCGCCGGCCCCGCCGAAGGCGCGCCAGTCCTCGCAGTCCGTGCCGCGTCCCGAGGTTCCGGCGTCCACCGCGCCCGCGCCTTCGGGGTCCTTCTCCGAGGAGGAGCTGACCGAGTTCTTCGATCAGACGTCGGCCGAGCGCGAGCACACCGTGGTCATCGGCGACGACTTCGAGCTGCTGCGCGAGGGCGGCGACGTGAACGAGGTCATCGCGGACTTCCGCGAGGCCACGATGGAGATCCTCGACCTGGACGACTTCCAGGCGCACTACGATCTCGGAACGACGTATCTGGAGATGGAGCTCTTCGACGAGGCGGCGGCGGAGTTCGAGCTCTCCTCGCGCGGCGACGCGTACGCGCTCGCGAGCCAGGAGATGCTGGGCTACTGCTTCCTCCGCAAGGGGCAGCTCGACGTCGCGGTGAAGGAGCTCGAGAAGGGGCTCGCGCTTCCCGGTGACGAGCGCGACAAGCTCGGCCTGCTCTACAACCTGGGCATCGCGTGCGGTGTCCTCGATCAGGAGCAGGAGGCGATCTCGTACTTCCAGAAGATCCTGGAGCTGGATCCCGAGTTCCGCGACACGAAGAGCCGGCTCGAGCGCCTCGTCCAGAGCTCGGCCTGACGCTCTCGCGTCCCCGCACGCCGGGCGAACGCGACCTCGACCGCGAAGCGGGGGCTCTCGGGCCCCCGCTCTCTTTTCGCCCCCGCCTTGCGTCGGTCGCCGGAAGCGGACGCCGCGATTGACGGGGCCGCGGGGTCGACGGTAGCGTCGGCGACCCAGTCACCCCGAAACGTCGCCGATGACCTCCCGCTCCGTTGCCGCGCTCGCCGTCTTCATCGCTCTCGTGGCCGCGCTCGGCTTCGCGTTCGCGCCCGTGCCGAACGTGGAGCTCGTGGGCCTCGCGTCCTTCGTGGCGGGCTTCGTGCTCGGGGGGCTGCGCGGAGCCGTCGCCGCGGGTGGTGGGATGGCGCTGTACTCCGGCCTGAATCCGTACGGACTCGCGATGCCGCCGGTGTACGTCGCGCAGATCGCCGGGATGGCCGTGTTCGCGCTCGCGGGAGCGCGCGCGGGGGCCGCCGTCGCTTCGCGATCCCCCGGGCCCGCGTCGCTGCTCGCGGGAGCGATGGGCCTCGCGCTCACTTTGCTCTACGATCTCCTCACGAATCTCGGCACCGTGGTGGTGATGGGCGCGTGGAACGATCCCGTTCCCGTGATCGTGGGAGGAATCGTGTTCGGC
>JAGQIB010000171.1:0-5233 GCA_020431545.1 Gemmatimonadota bacterium | reverse complement strand
CGCCGTCACCTCGAGCGACTCGTATGAAGCACGTGGCGTCCGTCGCCCTCGGCCTCTTCGTCCTGATCGGTCCGCTCGCGACGTCGCCGCTCGCGCAGGGAGCGGGCGATCCCCCGGACGCCTTGGAGAAGCGACACCGCGGAGCCGCCCCGCCGTCCTCGGCCTCGGCCTCGGCCTCGGCGGACTCGGCGGCCGCGGACTCGTCGCACGCCGGTTCCGACTCCACGCTCGTGGTCCGACTCGGTCCCCCGTACCGCCCGTCGCCGGTGTTCGTCGCGCTGCGCGATTTCCGACTCGAGCGTTCCGTGGGAGTCGAGCGAACGACCTGGGGCGAGGCGGATGATCCGATCACGCCGCCGGGTTTCGGCACGCTCGCCGACGCGCTGCGCCTCGAGCCCGACGTCCGCACGCGCGAGCTCTCACAGGGCCCCACGGCGGAGTCGTTCGAGATCGGAGGCTCCGGTTCGGACCGCGCGGAGCTGCTCACGTCCGGTCGGTCCCTCCGGCTCCCGGACACGTCCGGTCCGCACACGAACGACGTGTTCCTGAGCGAGGTGCGGGGCCTCTCGCTCGTGCGCGGCGGCGCGAGCGCCCTGTTCGGACCGAACGCGGTCGGCGGCGCGCTCGCGCTCGACACGGGCGTGTCGATTCCGGAGATCGCCACCGTGCGACTCACTCCGGAGGAAGGCACCGACGATCTCCTGCGCGCGGCGTTCCAGTTCTCCCGCCGGTTCGGACGGAACGCGGCGGCGGCGATGCAGGTGGAAACCCGTACCTTCGAAGGTTTCTTCCCGGGGACGAAGGAATCGGATCGGTTCGTCTCCGCCGCGAGCGTGTTTCGGTTGCCGCGCGATCTGGAGGGCTCGGTCCGCTGGCGGCACGCGCGCACCGATGGTCGCCATGGCGGATTCGAGCCCGCGCTCGTGCGCTCCGTGCTCGCCGACCGCGACGAGCTGCGCTTCGAGGCGTTCCGCCCGCTCGGCGAGTCGCGCGGCGCGCTGGCCGAGCTCGGCTGGCTGTCGGAGACGATCGATCACGGCATCGGCGGCGACGCGCCGGAGAAGCGCTCGTACTCGACCCCGTCGCTCCGCGTGACCGCGGACCTGCCGTCGGTCGGCGGGGCGGCGCTCGTGGGGCGCGCCGAGGCGGAGCGCTGGCGCGTCAGCTACGCGAGCACGGGAGAGGTCCGCACGACGTGGCTCGCCGCGACGAGCCTGCGCGCGACGAAGGGCGAGGCCGGTCGCCGGTCGACGGCCACGGCGCGCGCGGACTGGGATCACCACCGCGCGCCGGCGTGGCAGGGGCGGCTCGAAGGAGAGTTGTCGCTCGGCCGCGCGATCGCGTACGGGATCGCCGCGCACGGGGAACGTCGGCCGGACGAGCGCGCGGCGCTTCCGGGCACGAACGAGCGACACGTCGACGGGCGGGTCGGGCTTCGCTACCGGGGCCGCGCCGGCGCCCTCGATCTCGCCGGCTACGGCCGTCGGATCCGGAACCTCCGGCGCGATCCGACCTTCGAGGAGATCCGGGCGCACCTTCCCGTCCTCGACGCTCCGGTGGGGGACGCGGAGATCTCGGGCGCCTCGCTCACGGCGACCGGTGTTCCGTGGACCCTGCCGGCCGGCCTCGGCCGGCTTGGCCTCACGTCGGCGGTCGGCTGGCTCCGCGCCGAGAACACCACGACCGACACGCGCCTTCCCGGCCGGCCGACGTTCACCTGGACCGGCGACGGCTTCGTCGAACGTCGGTTCTTCACGGACGAGCTGCTGCTGCGCCTGCGCGGGCGGCTGTCCCACTGGCACGATCGCGTGGACGGCACCGGCGCTTCCGTCGAGGATCTGTGGCTCACGGACGTGCTGGTCGAGGGCGAGATCGGCGACGTGGTGTTCTACCTGCGCTTCCACGATCTCCTCGAGCGCGCCGACGAGGTCGAGCCGGGAATCCGCTTCCCCGGCTACTCGCGGATGTACGGTCTGACCTGGCGGTTCCGGGGCTAGCGTCCCCGCCCGCTCACGGGCGACGGCGTCCCGAAGACCGGGAAGCGCCTCACGGGCCCTCCGATTGACACTCCCGAGGTCCCCCCTTAGCCTCCGCGGCGGGGAGGAGAGCGCCCATGGTGTGGATCGACCTGATCTTCCTCGCGGTGGTGGCCGTGAGCGTGTTCGCCGGGTTCCTGCGCGGCGCGATTCGCACCGTGGTGTCGATCGTGGGCGTGATCGTGGCGTTCCTCGTGGCGAGCCGCGAGTCGGGCGCCGTGGGCACCGTGCTCGCCGGATTCCTGCCGGATCGGATCGCGCCGATCGCGGGCTTCCTCGTCGTCTTCTTCGGGATCTCGATCGTCTTCGCACTCGGCTCGTGGCTGCTGCGCAAGGTGCTCGAGGGCCTCTCGCTTTCCTGGCTGGATCGCCTCGGGGGGGGCGTGCTCGGCCTCGCGCGGGCCGGTGTGATCGTGGGCGTGCTCGCGCTCGCCGCGCAATCGCTCGGCGTTCCCGAGCCGAAGGAGTCGATCACCTACCCCTGGGCTCTCCGCGCCGGCCGGCTGCTGCTGCAGATCGTGCCACCGGACACGTTGCGACGACTCGACTGGGAACGTCTGAAGGACTGGATCCCGGGGTCGTCCCAGGACTTCATCTGACGGACCTCCTCTGATCGGCGCTCCGCGCCTTCGAAAGGCCGAATCGACATGGCACGAATCAACCCCGAGATCTTCCGCGAGTACGACATCCGCGGGGTCGTGGATCCTCAGCTCGATCCGGAGACCTGCGAGCTCATCGGCAAGGGCCTCGGCACCGCGATGCGACGCGCCGGCGCGAAGGACGTGGTCGTGGGACGCGACGTGCGGCTCTCGTCGGATCGGATCCGCGACGACCTCGTGAAGGGATTGACTTCCACCGGGCTCGACGTGATCGACCTCGGCGTGGTGCCGACTCCGGGGCTGTACTACGGGCTGTACACGCAGGACGTCGGCGGCGGCGTGATGATCACCGGCTCGCACAATCCCGCCGAGTACAACGGATTCAAGACGTCGATCGGGAAGTCCTCGATCTACGGCGAGAGGATCCAGGAGGTGCGCCGCCTGATCGACGCCGGGGATTTCGAGACGGGCTCCGGCAAGGTCACCGAGCGCCGGATCCTGCCGGAGTACCTCGGTCGCATCACGGAGGGCATCTCGCCCGAGCGCGGCCTCACCGTCGTCGTCGACGCGGGCAACGGCGCCGCCGGTCCGCACGCCCCGGCCGTGCTCGAGACGCTCGGCTGCGAGGTGCACAAGCTGTTCTGCGAGCCGGACGGTCGGTTCCCGAATCACCACCCGGACCCGACCGTGGCGGAGAACCTGCAAGCGCTGATCGCGAAGGTGCGCGAGACCGGCGCGGACCTCGGCATCGCGTTCGACGGCGACTCCGATCGCATCGGCGTGGTGGACGAGAAGGGCAACATCATCTGGGGCGACCGGCTGCTCGCGCTCTACGCTCGCCAGGTCCTGGCCGACGGGCCGACGTCGATCATCTTCGAGGTGAAGTGCTCCAAGGGTCTGATCGAGGACATCGAGGCGCACGGCGGCACGCCGGTCATGTGGCGTACCGGCCACTCGCTCATCAAGCAGAAGATGAAGGAGACGGGGGCGGAGCTCGCCGGCGAGATGTCCGGGCACATGTTCTTCAAGCACCGCTGGTACGGCTTCGACGACGCGATCTACGCCGCGGCCCGCGTGGTGGAGATCGTGGCGAACGAGGATGCGCCGCTGTCCGAGATCATGGCGACGATCCCGTCGTATCCTTCCACTCCCGAGATCCGCGTGCCGTGCCCCGAGGAGCACAAGTTCGCGGTGGTGAAGGAGATCACGGAGTTCTACCGCAAGACGCATCCCGTCATCGACGTGGACGGCGCGCGGGTGGACTTCGGCGACGGCTGGGGCCTCGTCCGCGCCTCGAACACCACTCCGCTCCTGGTCCTGCGCTTCGAGGCCGATACGGAAGGACGGCTGGAGGAGATCCGCCGCAGCGTGGAGGGCAAGGTGAAGGAAGTCATGACGTCGATGGGGGCCGCGTGAGCCGCATTCACCCGATCATCATGGCCGGCGGGCGCGGGACGCGCTTCTGGCCCGCGAGCCGCGAGACGCTGCCCAAGCAGTTCCTCGAGATCGGCGGGGAGGGCTCGCTGCTGACCCGGACCGGTGCACGGCTCGCCCCGCTCGCGCCGCCGCACGACACGTGGGTCGTGACGAACGTCGCGCACGTGGGCATCGCCGCGGATCATCTGCCGGACATCCCCCGCGACCAGATCGTGGGCGAGCCGGTCGGCCGCAACACCGCGCCCTGCATCGCGCTCGCCGCGGCGCTCGTGGCCCGCGAGGATCCGGAGGGCGTGCTCGTCGTGGCGCCGGCGGATCACTGGATCGGGAACGAGGAGGAGTTCCGCGCCACGATCGAAGAGGGTGTGCGCGTGGCGCGCGAGGAGAAGGGCCTGGTGACGTTCGGCGTGGTCCCCACCGGGCCCGAGACCGGCTACGGCTACATCGAGGCCGGCGAGGAGCTCGCGGGCCAGGGCTCGGTGGCGCGCGTGGTGCGCTTCACGGAGAAGCCGGACCGCCCGACGGCGGAGAAGTTCCTCGCGGGCGGACGGCACTACTGGAACAGCGGCATCTTCGCCTGGCGCGCCGACGTGTTCCTGGAGGAGCTCGCCCGCCAGCACCCCGACATGGCCGCCGAGTGCCGTCGCATGGCCCAGGCGGTCGATCGCGGCTCCGCGCTGGAGACGGGGTATCCGTCGCTCACCTCCATCTCCGTGGACTACGCGGTGCTCGAGCACTCCGACAACGTCTACGTCGTGCCGGCCGAGTTCCCGTGGTCCGACGTCGGCTCCTGGGACGCCCTCGCCGACATCTCCCCCGCGGACGGCCGCGGCAACGTCCTCGAGGGCGACGCGCTCGCGGTCGGCTCGACGGGCTGCTTCGTCCGCTCCACGTCGCGTTTCGTTTCCGTCGTCGGCGCGAAGGATCTGATCGTGGTCGACCTTCCCGATGCGTTGCTGGTGTGCTCCAAGGAGCGGACGCAGGACGTGAAGAAGGTCGTCGAGGCGCTGGAGAAGGCGGAGCGTCGGGACCTGCTCTAGCCTCGCTGTGTCGGGCTCGAGTCGGAGCCGGGGGAGCCCTGTTCGCGGAGTGGGTGTGCTGTGTCGGTCTCGCTTCGAGGCTGGGGGAGCCCTGTTCGCGACCGGTTTCGCTCGGCCGTCC
>JAGQIB010000170.1 GCA_020431545.1 Gemmatimonadota bacterium | reverse complement strand
ACGGAGGAACGGGACTCGCGGCCCTCGAGCTCGGCCGCGAGCGCCCGGTCAAGCCGGGTCGCCCTGGTTTCCCGGATCGTGAGTACGAGCGGAGAGCTCATGCTCGGACCCGTCCGCCTCGGCGGAGGGCCCCTCCTTCCGGAACAGGTGGATCGCGAGAAGTCCCACGCCGACCGAGACGCCGATGTCCGCGACGTTGAAGATCGGCCACGAGAAGCCCGCGACGGACACGTGCAGGAAGTCGACGACCTCGCCGAGCCGCACGCGATCCGCGAGGTTGCCGAGCGCACCGCCCAGGATGAGCGCGAGGGCCCAGCGCGCGGTGAGCGTGCGCTCCGATCGCGTGTAGTAGAACAGGATGAACGCCGAGACCACCACCGTGACCACGATGAACGACCAGCGGCCGCCGAGCTGCAGCCCGAACGCCGCCGCGTCGTTCAGCACGTACGTCAGGCGAAAGAAGGTCCCCACGACCTCGATCGACTGACCGAGGATCATCGTGTGGACGATCCACTGCTTCGTGATCTGGTCGATCACCAGGACCAGCGCGGCCACGAGATAGAAGATCGGGCCGGCCGGACGGTCTCCGTTTTCCATCAGACCCTCTTGAGGGAGAGAACGGCCGGTTCGCCGTTCAGGTTCCATTCCTCGCGGGTCTCGCCCGGACCGTCCGTCGTCTCCAGCCGGACCGCCTGCGTCTCCTGCCGGATCAGCTCGGAGAACCGCTCCACGGCGCGCACGAGCGGCTCGGTGCCGCCGAGCCGGATCTCGATCCGATCGGTGACGGCGAAGCCGGCCTTCTTGCGCATGAACTGCACCTTGTTGACGACCTCGCGCGCGAAGCCTTCGTCTCGGAGCTCGTCGGTGATCGCGAGGTCGAGCGCGACGGACCAGCCGACCTCGCGCTCCAGCACCATGCCGGGCGGATCGTCGTGCTCCACCTGGACTTCGTCGCGGCGGATGCGGTGCGTCTCCCCCGCCACCACGACCTCGACCTCGCCCTCGCGCTCCAGCGTGGCCACGGCCTCGGTGTCGAGCTCGCGGATCGCCGCGGCGACCGACTTCATGGCGCCGCCGAACCGCGGACCGAGCACGTCGAAGCGGGGCTTCGCGCGCAGCTCCGTGACCACGGCGCCCGGCTCGAGCGAGAGGCAACCCTTCACGTTCAGTTCGTCCAGCACGATCGCGGCGAGCTGGTCGTCCAGCGGCTCCGCCTTCGCGGGCGGCACGATCTGCACCTGGCCGAGCGGCTGGCGGGTCTTCACGTTCGCGCGGTTGCGGCCGGCGCGGCCGAGCCTCACCACTCGGCGCACGTCTTCCATGCGGCGCTCGAGCGTCGCGTCGCGGGCGGCGGAGTTCGCCTCCGGCCACGCCGCGAGGTGCACGCTGTCGCCGCCGTCCAGCGGACCCGTGAGACCGAGCCAGATCCGCTCCGAGAGAAACGGCGTGAACGGCGCCATCAGGCGCGCCACCGTCTCCAGCGCCTCGTGCAGCGTGGCGTACGCGGCGCGCTTGTCGTCCGGCAGGCCGGCCGCCCAGAAGCGATCCCGGCTGCGCCGCACGTACCAGTTCGAGAGATCCTCGATCACGAACTGCTCGATGGCGCGGCCGGCGCGCGAGATCTCCAGATCCGCGAGGTCGCGCGTGGTCGATTCCACCAGCGCGGAGAGCCGCGACAGGATCCAGCGATCGAGCGTGGGACGCTCCGCGAGCGCCGGCGCGGCGGATCCCGCCACCCAGCCATCGAGGTTCGCGTAGCGCGCGAAGAACACGTACACGTTGCGGAGCGTGTCCAGGATCTTGCGGGCGACCTCGCGCACTCCATCCTCGCTGAAGCGCATCGCACCCGCGGGATTGTTCGTGACGGTCATGAACCAGCGCAGCGCATCCGCGCCGCCGAGGTCGATCGCGTCCCACGGATCCACGGTGTTCTTCAGCGACTTCGACATCTTGCGGCCGTCCTCGGCCATCAGCAGTCCGGTGACGAGGCACGACTTGTAGGCGACGGAGTTCTGCACCAGGGTCGCGATCGCGTGCAGCGAGTAGAACCAGCCGCGCGTCTGATCGATGCCCTCGCAGATGAAGTCGGCCGGGAACTGCGACGCCTGCTCGGACTCGTGCTCGAACGGCCAGTGCCACTGCGCGAACGGCATCGCGCCCGAGTCGAACCACACGTCCATGACCTCGGGCACGCGACGCATCGTGCCGCCGTGTCCGTCCGCCCAGGTGATCTCGTCCACGTACGGACGGTGCAGATCGAGATCCGAGAGGTCGCGGCCGGCGCGCTCGGAGAGCTGCTGAACCGAGCCGATCACCTCCCACCGCTCCGGATCGCGATCGGAGACCCAGATCGGCAGCGGCGTGCCCCAGAACCGCTCGCGCGAGAGCGCCCAGTCGACGTTGTTCTCGAGCCAGTTGCCGAAGCGTCCGTCGCGCACGTGGCCGGGCACCCAGCGGATCTCGCGGTTCAGCTCCACGAGCCGGTCCTTCACCGCCGTGGTGCGGATGTACCAGGCCTCCCGCGCGACGTACATCAGCGGGTCCTGGCCGCGCCAGTTGAACGGATACGTGTGCTTGTACGTGGCCTGCCGGTACATCAGACCGCGCGACTTCAGGTCGCGCGAGACCGGCTTGTCCGCGTCCTTGAACCACAGTCCCGCGAACTCGCCCGCGATCTCGGTGAAGTTGCCCTCGTCGTCCACGTGCTTCAGGCGCGGCAGCCCGTGCCGGTTCCCGGCCTCGAGGTCATCCGCGCCGAACGCGGGCGCGATGTGCACGAGACCGGTGCCGTCCGTCGTGGTGACGAACTCCTCGGCGATCACCGTGTACGCGTTCGGCCGCTCGCCCGAGAGGTCGCCCCAGAACGGGAACAGCGGTTCGTAGCGCTTGCCCACGAGGTCGCGGCCGCGGACCTCCCGCTCCACCTCGACGTCTCCCTCGAGCACGCCGAGCAGATCCTTCGCGAGGATCAGGCGCTCCTCACCCGCGCGCGCGACGACGTACGTCACGTCCGGGTGCACGGCGAGTGCCGCGTTGCCGGGCAGCGTCCAGGGAGTGGTGGTCCAAACGAGGTAGAAGAGACCGGGATCTTCCGCGGCACGGAACCGCACGAACACCGACGGGTCCTCCACCTCGCGGTATCCGAGCGCGAGCTCGTGGTCCGAGAGGACCGTGCCCGACTTCGTGGAGTACGGCACCGTCTTGAAGCCGCGGTACAGGAGCCCCTGGTCGTGGATGCGCTTCACGAGCGCCCACACGGACTCGATGTACGGGTTCTTCAGCGTGACGTACTCGCGCTCCATGTCGACCCAGTACGCGATGCGCTCGGTCAGACGTCGCCAGTCCTCGAGGTACGTGAAGACCGACTCGCGGCACTTCTTGTTGAACTCCTCGATGCCGACCTTCTGCTCGATCTCGCGCTTGTTCGAGATGCCGAGCTGCTTCTCGACCTCGAGCTCCACCGGCAGACCGTGCGTGTCCCACCCGCCGCGACGATCCACGTAGCGGCCGCGCATCGTCCAGTAGCGGCACACGAGATCCTTCACCGTGCGCGCGAGCACGTGGTGGACGCCCGGCTTGCCGTTCGCGGTGGGCGGCCCCTCGAAGAACACGAACGGCTGGGCACCGGCACGCTCGGCGAGCGTGCGCGCGAAGACGTCGCGTGCGCGCCACTGGTCGAGCAGCGCGACCTCGGTGTCTCGCGCCGACGCCGTGACGTCGTCCAGCGGATAGAGAGTCTCGGTCTCCTGGGTCACGCTTCCTCCCGGATCACCCCGGTCAACAGCGCCGCCACCTTGCCGGCCGCGGCACGTGCCGCCTTCACGACCGCCTCGTGGCTCACCGATTCGGCGGCCTCCGGGAACGCGAGGTCCGTCACCACCGAGAGCCCGAGGACCTTCAGTCCTCCGTGCACGGCGACGATCGTCTCCGGCACCGTCGACATGCCCACGAGATCCGCGCCCGCGAGACGCAGGAGGCGCAGCTCCGTGGGCGTCTCGTACGTCGGCCCCGCCACCGCGGCGTATACGCCATGCTTCAGCGAGAGGCCCGTCTGCCGCGCCACGCGTTCCGCACGGCGCCGGAGCTCCGGATCGTAGGCCATCGACATGTCCGGGAAACGCGGACCGATCGAATCGTCGTTCGGACCGATCAGCGGATTGTCACCCAGGAGGTTCAGGTGATCCGTGATCAGCACGAGGTCACCGACCTCGTAGGCGGGATCGATCCCGCCCGAAGCGTTCGTCAATCCGATCCAGCGCGCCCCGAGGCTCTTGGCCACGCGGACCGGGAACGTCGCCTCGGACAGTTCGACGCCCTCATAGTAGTGCACGCGCCCGTGCAGGACCAGAACCGGCACGCCGGCCAGGTTTCCCGCCTCGAGACGTCCGGCGTGGCCCGCCACGGCGCCACCCGGCGAGCTCGGGAAGCCGGGGATCTCGGCGTACGGAACGGAGACGGAGTCCTCGAGCGTGATCGCCTCCGACAGGCCGGACCCGAGCACGAGCGCGACCTTCGGCTCCCCGATGCCCCGGGCCCGGAGAAACTCCCGGGCCCGTTCGAGGCGCTCCGCGAGCTCGGCCATCAGCCCTCTTCGGAGCGGGACTCGTCTC
>JAGQIB010000169.1 GCA_020431545.1 Gemmatimonadota bacterium | reverse complement strand
AGATCGCCGCGTCGAATGCGCGCGTAGCGCTCTCCATGAGCGCGATCTCGTCCGCGCGCCCGCCGATCAGCTCGGCGACGGCGCGATACGTCGCCTCGTACTCCTCGGCCACGGTCGCGGCGGCCGCGTACCCGCCGATCCGCGACTCGAGCTTCAGGTGCGCGACCACCGTGTCCAGCACCGGGCGCGGCATGAGCGAGGAGCCGGCGTTGTCGAGGTGCAGGGTCTCGACGCACCCGGGAGTGTCGCGGCGCAGGCGGTCGACGTCGAGTGAGGGGGAGTTCGCATTCATGGCGGCGGATCCTACCATCAACCGGCATCCTCCGCCCTCGGCCCCCGGCCGTCGCTGGACAGCGGGATGCGTCTCGGCGAGAGTGACCCCGTCTGTGCCACTGCGGCACGTTCCTGCGGGAGGAGAAATGCGCTACCGACTGCTCGGCCGCTCCGGTCTCCGGGTCTCGGAGCTTTGCCTCGGCACCATGACGTTCGGCGAGGAGTGGGGATGGGGCGCCTCCGCCGCCGAGAGCCGCAAGATCTTCGATCGCTACGCGGAGGCCGGGGGGAACTTCCTCGACACCGCGAACAAGTACACCGATGGCACGAGCGAGAAGATCGTGGGCGATCTCATCGCGTTCGACCGCGGACACTTCGTCCTCGCCACGAAGTACAGCCTCACCACTCGTCCCGAGGATCCGAACTTCTCCGGGAACCACCGCAAGAACATGGTGCAATCGGTCGAGGCGAGTCTTCGCCGGCTGAAGACCGACTACATCGACCTGTACTGGCTCCACGCGTGGGACTACCTCACGCCGATCGACGAGGTGCTACGCGCCTTCGACGATCTCGTGCGCGCCGGGAAGATCCTGTACTGCGGCATCTCGGATACGCCGGCCTGGATCGTGTCGGCCGCGAACACCACGGCCGATCTGCGCGGGTGGTCGCCCTTCGTCGCGCTCCAGATCGAGTACAGCCTGATCGAGCGCACGCCGGAGCGGGAGCTGCTGCCCATGGCGAAGGCGCTGGACCTCGCGGTGCTCGCGTGGTCCCCGCTCGGGTCCGGACTGCTGACCGGAAAGTACAAGGACCTCACCGACACGCGCGAGGGCGCGCGACTCTCCGAGGGGAGCCGACGTCTCACCGAGCGCAACCTCGCGATCTCCCGCGCGGTCGCGGCGGTGGCGAAGGAGCTCGGCGTGTCCCCGGCGCAGGTCGCGATCCGGTGGCTTCGCGATCGGCAGGGGGTGGTGATTCCGATGATCGGCGCCCGCAACGTCGCGCAGCTCGAGGACAACCTCGGCGCGCTGGACGTGGAGCTCCCGCCGACCGTGCGGGCCCAGCTCGACGCGGCCAGCGCGATCGAACTCGGGTTCCCGCACGACTTCCTGGGGATGGAGAGCATCCGGCAGATCGTCTACGGCACGTCCGGAGACGCGATCCTGCGGCACCGCTGATCGGCCGGCCCTTTCGGGCGATCGACGGCCGATCGGGACGTGTTGGCGGGGGTCCGTTTCACTGCTAACCTGCCGGTCGGCAGCGTCCCCCGCGTCCGGCCGACGCGACACACCGTACCGACTTTCGGGAGGACCCCCGTGCTGAAAGAGAAGTACCAGAAGGTGCTGGACCTGGGTCAGAAGCTCCAGGTGCAGGACGGATACGTGGAGGAACAGGGCGGGAAGCTCCGCATCGGCGGGACCGCGGAGTACGCGTACGACAAGGACCGGCTCTGGGACATGATCAAGGAGCAGCCCGGCTGGGAGAGCGAGATCGAGGCCGACATCAAGGTGAAGAACCAGGATGTGTACGGCGTGTACGAAGTGGTCGGCGGCGACACGCTCTCGAAGATCTCCAAGAAGCTGTTCGGGAGCGCGAATCGCTACATGGAGATCTTCGAGAAGAACCGCGACATCCTGAAGGATCCGAATCTGATCAAGGTGGGGCAGAAGCTCAAGCTGCCGATGCCCTCCTAGGGGTGCAACTCCGCGCGTCGGCCGATCCGTTGTGGGATCGCGGGGCGAACCGGGAGATCCACGGGCGGGCGCCCGCGCGGCCGCCCGGGTCTTTCGTCCCGCGTTCACACGGCGGCCGACGTTTCAGCCGTGTTCGCGGAGCCGCCACCCGCGGCACGGCGGCGTCGGCCGTTTTCCTGTGTTCGGTGCCCGCCGTCAGTCGCGCCGGGCGAGTTCCCGCGCGACGTCCGGGTCGGTCCGGAACGCGGCGAAGGGAATCGGCTCCTCCGGGTCGCCCGCGGTCGGCGGCGCGAGATCCCGCTCCCACCAGCCCACGTCGTGCCACGCGCCGAGCTTGTGGCCGATGCGCGAGTACACGCCGACCTTCCGGAAACCCAGCGACTCGTGAAGCGCGACGCTCGCGTCGTTCGGCAACGTGATGCCGGCGAACGCTCGCGCGTAGCGCTGGCGCGCGAGCAAGCGGAACAGCACCCGGTAGAGACCGGTCGCGAGCCCGCGGCGTCGCGCGTCCGCGTGCACGTACGCCGAGACCTCGACCGACCAGCGGTACGCGGCCCGCGCGCGGTGCTCGGTTCCGTAGACGTACGCGAGCACGCGACCGCCCTCGACGGCCACGAGCCAGGGATAGCGGGCCAGGACGTTCTCGACTCGGCGCGCGATCTCCGTCACGTCGGGCGGGGCGGTCTCGAACGAGGCCGGTGAGGTCCGGACTACCGGGGCGTAGATCTCGTGGATGCCGGGGGCGTCGGCGGCCGTGGCGATGCGGAAATCCATGGCTCCGTATAGGACACCCGAAATCGCTCGGATACCGGACAAATGTCTGGTATCCTGCGGCCATGTCTCGCGCCGACACGCTCCGCCGCATCTGGAATCCGCCGAATCCCTGGCTCAGCCGGCACTCCGAGCTCCTGGAGCCGGAGGAGGCGGAAACGGAGATCTTCGAGGACACGTCGCGTTCCATTCTGAGCCGGAACGACAGCCCGGATCTGCACTTCCGCTGGAGCGTGAATCCCTACCGCGGCTGCTCGCACGCCTGCGCGTACTGCTACGCGCGCCCCACGCACGAGTACCTCGGGTTCGGCGCGGGGACGGACTTCGATCGCAAGATCCTCGTGAAGCCCCGCGCGCCGGAGCTCCTGCGACGCGAGCTCGGCAAGCGGAGCTGGCGCGGCGAACTCGTCGTGTTCTCCGGTGCCACGGACTGCTACCAGCCGCTCGAGGCCACCTGGAAGCTCACGCGCGCGTGCCTCGAGGTGTGCGCCGAGCTCGGCAATCCCGTCTCGGTCATCACGAAGTCCGCCCTCGTGCTGCGGGACTCCGACCTGCTCGCGTCGATGGCGGAGCGGGGTCTCGCGTCCGTGGCCGTGAGCATTCCCTTTCTGCGCTCCGCGACCTGCCGGGCGATCGAGCCGGGCGCCCCGGCGCCGGCTCGCCGGTTCGAGGTGATCCGCCGGCTGGCGGCGGCGGGCGTGCCCGTGGGCGTTGCGGTCGCGCCGATCATCCCCGGCCTGAACGACTCCGACATCCCGGGAATCCTCCGTCGCGCCCGCGAGTCCGGGGCGTCGAGCGCGTTCCGGATCCTGCTGCGCATGCCCGGCAGCGCCCACGACGTCTTCTTCCGCCGCCTGCACGAGCAGATGCCGGAGCGGGCGGCGAAGGTGGGCGCCCGGATCCGGGAGGCGCGGGGCGGAAAGGAACGCGAGAGCCGATTCGGCCGACGTTTCGTGGGAACTGGCGTTTACTGGGAGACCCTGGACGATCTTTGGGCATTCTGGATCCGTCGCCTCGGCTACCGCGACTGGAAGGAGGGCGCGGTGCCGGTTCCGGAGGGGGCGCTCGGAGCGGAACGGGCCGACGCGGCCCCCCGGACGCGACCCGGCGCCGGACCGGCCTCCCGCCGCCTCGCCGCTCCTCCGACCCCCCAGCTCGACCTCTGGGGCCCTCCCGGCCCGGGAGCCCCACCGGCCGGCTGACCGGATCTTCATCCCATCTGCACGAACCCGTATCTGGGACCCCGACCGCCCGTCTGATGGGGCGTTCGCGATGGCCGAGCCGTCGCCTTTCCCGGAGGTCTCCCGTGAAGCGAGTTCTTCTCTACGCCCATGACGCCGTCGGCCTCGGACACATCCGCCGCGTCTGTCGCATCGCCGACGGGCTGGCTCGTCTTCACGGCGACGTGACCACCCTCGTGCTCTCCGGCTCCTCGGTCGCCGACGCGCTGCCGTTCCCGGAGGGCTCGGACGTCGTGAAGCTGCCGTCGCTTCGCAAGTACCACAACGGCGCGTACGGCGCCCGCCACCTGCACGTCGACGACAAGTCGATCGTGCGCATGCGCACCGCGATGATCGGCGCCGCGTTCCGCACGTTCGAACCGGATCTCGTCATCGTGGACAAGGTGGCCTCGGGCGTGCACGGCGAGCTCGTTCCCGCGCTCCGCACCCTGCGCCGCCTGAACCCGAACGCCCAGATCGTGCTGAGCCTGCGCGACATCCTGGACGATCCGGCGTCCGTGCGACGCGGATGGGCCAAGGACGGCACGCTCGACACGATCCGCGAGCTCTACGACCGCGTGTTCGTGTGGGGCATGCCCGAGATCTGCGACGTGGTGACCGAGTACTCGATGCCCGAGGACATCGCGGCGAAGGTCGAGTACTGCGGCTACCTCGCGTCCGAAGATCGCGACGGCGAAACGTCGCCGAAGAAGTCGCCGACCCGCAAGCGCCTCGTGGTCACCACGGTCGGCGGCGGCGAGGACGGTGGCCGCATCCTGTCCACGTTCGTGAAGAGCCTCGCGCACACGCACGAATCGTTCGCGAGCGTCGTCGTGATGGGTCCGGACCTGCCGGAGCAAACGCGCTCCGAGATCCGCCGCCTCGTGCAGCACTCCACGCGACCGGTGTTCGCGGTGGACTTCACGCGTCATCTGGATCGCCTGTTCGACGCCTGCGACCTCGTGGTGTCGATGGGCGGCTACAACACGATGA
>JAGQIB010000168.1 GCA_020431545.1 Gemmatimonadota bacterium | reverse complement strand
GTCCGCGAGGACGGATCGCCGCGCAAGAACTACTACGTCAAGGAGAGCGTGGGCATCGCGTGCGGGCTCTTCGTCGCGGCCGTGCACCGCGCCGGCCTGGCGACGCTCACTCACACCCCGAGCCCGATGGGCTTCCTGCGCGAGATCCTCGAGCGCCCGAAGAACGAGCGCCCCTACATCCTCTTCCCCGTGGGCTACCCGGCGGACGAAGTCACCGTCCCCGACCTCCGGCGGAAGCCGCTCGACGAGATCGCCGACTTCGTTCCCCCCCGACCCGAGGAGTCCGTGTGAGCACCTCCCGCCTGATCGGTTCCCTGCTGATCGCCGTCGGAGTGATCGACCTGGTACTCGGTTGGTACGTCATCGCCCCGCGCGTGAACCCTTCCGCCCGGAGCGTGATCCGCCTCGCGCTGACGATCGGCGCCGTCTTCCTGGTCGGTCTCGGAGTCGCGTTCCTGTCCGGATGGATCCCCGTCGGCGGGTCCTCGTAGCCCCAGGAACCCGCCCCGGGCCCGGGGGTTTGCCCCCCATGACCCGGACCGGAACGCCCCTTCCGGCCGTGTCCGATTCCGAGCCGGCCGACGCCGGAAGGACCCACGGGCCGGCTCCGCCGGCCTCGATCCCTGGGAGGGCTCGATGAACCAGATCGTCGCGGCGGGTGCGGTCGCCGCACTCGTCTTTGCCGGTACCGCCACCGCCGCCCCGCACAAGAAGGGCGAAGCCGCGCACGCGGTCGACAAGAACGCCCCGGCCGAGATGCACGCGGCCGCGGTCGTCGGCCAGCCCGCGCCCGACTTCACGCTCACGGATACGGACGGGAACGAAGTCCGCCTGTCGGACTACTCCGACAAGACCGTGGTGCTCGAGTGGTTCAATCCGGACTGCCCGTTCGTGAAGAAGCACCACCAGAAGAACAAGACGATGCAGTCGCTGTACTCCGAATGGAAGGGCGACGACGTCGTGTGGCTCGCGATCAACTCCGGCGCGCCCGGCAAGCAGGGCCACGGAGTGGAGCGGAACCAGAAGGCGAAGAAGGACTACGGGATCGAGTACCCGATCCTGATCGACGAGAACGGAATCGTGGGACGCATGTACGGCGCGAAGACGACGCCGGACATGTTCGTGATCCAGAAGGGAACGCTCGTGTACTCGGGCGCGATCGACGACAATCGCTCGACGGACGAGCTCGGCAAGACGAACTACGTCGCCGACGCGTTGACCGCCTGCACGGCCGGCAAGACCGTGGCGACCGGCGAGACGAAGTCGTACGGCTGCAGCGTGAAGTACGGCGAGGCGCCGCTGTAGGTACTTTCCGAAGTCACGACCTCTTCGGCCCGCGTTTCTCCGTGAAACGCGGGCCGTTTCGTGTCCGCGCTCCGCGGAGCGGTGAATCCGGGCGACTCGTCGCGGCCGGATGCGCGATAATCGACTCAGCCGACGCATCCCCCGGTGGCCCCCGCCCCGAGGAGGTGCCATGGATCTGCACACCCGCTATCTCGGACTGGATCTTCCCCATCCGTTCGTCGTCGGCGCGTGTCCCCTGTCCGACGACATCGACATGGTTCGTCGTCTCGAGGACGCGGGAGCGGCCGCCCTGGTCATGCGCTCTCTCTTCCAGGAACAGGTCACGGAGGAGACGCGGACGCCCCGGGAGCCGTCGCCCTCGGACCCGACCGAGATCTCGGGCCCGCGCGGGCCGGACCCCTACCTCGAGCAGATTCGACGTCTCAAGGCGGCGGTCGACCTGCCGATCGTGGCGTCGCTCAACGGAACGACCCCGGGCCGCTGGCTGGAGTGCGCGCGACTCGTCGAGGAGGCGGGCGCCGACGCGATCGAGGTCGACTTCTACTTCGTCGCGACGGATCCGCGCGACGGTGCCGACGTGGTGGAGGAGCGCGTGCTGGAGATGGTGCGAATGGTCCTGGCCGACGTCCAGATCCCCGTCGCCGTGAAGCTGTCTCCGTTCTTCACCGCACTCGCGTCGTTCGCGCGGCGTCTCGATCGCATCGGCATCCGCGGACTCGCGCTCTTCAATCGCTTCTACCAGCCCGACATCGATCCGCACGAGCTCCGCATCGCCCCCACCCTGCAGCTGTCCGAATCCTCCGAGCTGCTGCTGAGGCTGCGCTGGCTCGCGATCCTGTGCGACCGGATCGTCGCGCCGCTCGCGGTGACCGGCGGCGTCCACGACGCCCAGGACGCGGTCAAGGCCATCATGGCCGGCGCGAGCGCCGTGCAGGTCGTCTCCGCGATCCTCCGGGACGGCCCCGAGCGGATCGGGCAGCTCCGACGCGACGTCGTCGACTGGATGAGGGCCCGGGACTACGAGTCGCTCGGGCAGATGCGCGGGCAGATGAGCCTTCTCCGCTGCCGGGACCCGCAGGAGTTCGAGCGAGTGAACTATCTCCGTGTCCTCCAGGGGTGGTCCGGCGCCCCCGGGTAGCCCTCCCCGACGGGCCCCGCCGAGACCGGCGGAACGCATGCGAATTGCCCGAGATCCGGTGACGGATACCCCTTATTCCCGCCTCAGAAGGCCGTTCCTATCCTTCCGCAGGCACTCGAAGAGCGGTTTCCGGGACTCTCTCCTCGATCGAGGCGGTCGTAATGCCCGTCCTGACGGCAGTCGCCACTCTCGGCGGCATCACCTTCGCGCTGACCTCGCTTCTCGCCGTCGCCCACCGGAAGCTGCACGTCGAGGAAGACCCGCGCATCGACGTCGTCGACGAGATGCTGCCGCACTCGAACTGCGGCGCGTGCGGGTTTCCCGGTTGCCGCCCCTTCGCGGAGGCGCTCGTGAACGGCGTGACGCTGCCCGGCAAGTGCACCGTGAGCACGGACGAAGGTCGCGCCGCGATCGCCCGCTACCTGAACGTGGACGTCGGCGCCGAGGAGCGTCGCGTCGCGCGGCTGGCCTGTGCCGGCGGCACGAACGTCGCGCGGAACCGGGCCCACTACGACGGACTCGGCACCTGCCGCGCGGCCGCCACCGTGTCGGGCGGCGGCAAGGGTTGCTTCTACGGCTGCCTCGGCTTCGGGGACTGTGACGTCGTCTGCGACTTCGACGCGATCCACATGAACGAGCACTCGCTGCCGGTCGTGGACGAATCGAAGTGCACGGCCTGCGGGGACTGCGTCGAGGTCTGCCCGAAGGATCTGTTCTCGCTGCAGCCCGCGAGTCGTCGTCTCTGGGTGGCGTGCCGTTCGCTGGAGGCCGGCGACGAGCTGCTCGAGGACTGCGAGGTCGCCTGCACGGCGTGCGCGCGCTGCGCGATGGACGCGCCGAACGGCCTCATCACGATGCAGAACAACCTGCCGGTCGTCGACTACGCGCGCGACCACCGGACGAAGGCGCCGATCGCCCGCTGCCCGACCGGGGCGATCGTCTGGCTCGACGCGGCGGCGGGGCCCGAGAAGGGCGGCGCCGCGCACAAGATCATCCGGAAGGGCCTCCGGCCCGACGGCCCGACGTAGACCGAGAGCTCCGAGCACGAACCGGCCGACCTGACCGTTTCGCCGGACCGAACCAGGGGGATTCGATGTCAGTGCGAACGCTGTTCACCCGCAAGAAAGACGACGCGACGCAGGGTCGGCCCGCGGCGAAGTACCCGGGCCTCCGCGCCGCCATGGACGGCAACACCGCCGTCATCATGTGCGAGCGCGAATCGACGGACGCCGCCGGCGCCTATCCGATCACGCCCTCCACCCAGATGGGCGAGTACTGGGCGGAGAACGCGGCGGCGGGCCACATCAACGTCTCCGGGCGCCCGCTGATCTTCGTGGAGCCGGAAGGAGAGCACGCCGCGGCGGCGGTCACCGCCGGCATGTCCATGACCGGACTCCGGGCGTCGAACTTCTCGTCCGGACAGGGGATCGCGTACATGCACGAGTCGCTGTACGCGGCGGTCGGCAAGCG
>JAGQIB010000167.1 GCA_020431545.1 Gemmatimonadota bacterium | reverse complement strand
CTTTCCACCGTCGCGCTCTCCGTGGCGGCGATCGTGCTCGCGGGGCTCGCCGCGTCCGTCCTCTCGCTGTTCGGCGCACGGAATCTGGCGGGGCCCGAGCCGTTCGCCGCGTCGCCGCGGCCGCCCGGTCCGATCGCGCGCACGCTCCACCGATCGCTCGTGCTCGCCGTGCGCGGATTCCTGATCCTCCTGCGTGCGATCCCCGAGTACGTGTGGGCGTACCTGCTGCTCACGCTGCTCGGGGTGGGCGCATGGCCGGCGGTGCTCGCGCTCGCGCTTCACAACTCCGGCATCCTCGGGCGCCTCTACGCGGAGACGATCGAGAACCTGCCGGGCGAGGGCGCGGCCACCGTCCGCGCGATCGGCGCGACCCGGGCGCAGCTCGTGCCGCTGGCCGTCCTGCCGCGCTCGCTGAACCGCTGGCTCCTGTACTTCTTCTACCGGTGGGAGACCTGTGTGCGCGAGGCAACGGTGCTCGGGCTGCTCGGCTTCGTGTCGCTCGGGTGGTACATCCAGGACGCCCGCGCCGGCGCCCGCTACGACGAGATGGTCGCGTTCGTGGCACTCGGCGCCGTGATCATCCTCGCCGGAGACTGGGTGTCCGGGCGCGTGCGGGCGCGCCTCCGGACGGGTTAGCAAGCCGCCCGGAACGCCGGGACGCGTCCCCCGCCGGTGCGGTAGAGTCTCGCTCCCGGCTCGCAACCGCGCCGGGGGAACATCGGGACGGTTCGGGGGTCTCGTCCTCGCGCGGACACGCGCGGAATCCAACATCTCAGGAGCAGACTCGGAATGGCGACGGAAGACGTGGCGAACCGGCTGGTACAGCTCTGCCGCAAGGGAAAGAACAAGAAGGCGATCGACGAGCTCTACTCAAAGGACATCGTGTCCATCGAGCCCGTGGCCGGGCCGGCCGGCGGCGCGGTCACGGAAGGGATCGAGGGCGTTCGCAAGAAGGCCGAGTGGTGGGAGGAGAACAACGAAGTCCATTCCGCCGAGATCAGCAAGCCCATGGTCGGACGGGGCGAGTTCGCGGTGAGAATGGAGTACGAGGTCACCTTCAAGCCCACGGGCCAGCGCAACAAGATGGTCGAGATGGCGCACTACAAGGTCAAGAAGGGCAAGATCGTGGAGGAGCAGTTCTTCTACCACATGCCGGGCGCGTAGCCGCTCCGTTTGCCCGAAAAGAGAACGCCCGGTCGGATCACGTCCGATCGGGCGTCTTCGTTTCACCGTGCGAATCCGTCGAACAGCTAGCGCGCGCGCACCACCAGGCCGTCCACGGACTCGCCGGTCGCACCGGCCGGACCGAGGTCGTCGCCCTCGAAGATCACCCGGAACGCGCCCGCGTCCGCGGCGCTCACCCGGAACGACTGGTTCGCCTTCCAGGTCATCCGCTCGCCGGGCGCGAGGTGCTTGTTGCGCGGCCAGCCGACGCCGTCGATGAGCACCGTGACGTCCACGTCGCGCGTGGCGACGAGCGTCATCTCCACGCGATCGGAGACGGCGCTGCGCCCCACGATCTCGCGGCGGGCGGGCGCGTCGTCGACGGCGGGAGCCGGGGTCTTGGCCGGGGTCTTCTCCCGCGGCGCAGCGACCTCCGAGTCCGTTCTCACCGAGGGAGCGACCTGTTCCATCTCATCCGCCGCGACGGTCCCGGTCGAAAGGTCCTCCCCTTCGATCGGATCGGCCGCCCGGCGGGACGGCGGTCCCGGCTGCAGACCCGCGGTCGGCGGCGCGACGTCGACCTGCGCGAGCTCGAGCAACATCGGCGGCGTCTCGGCCATCCGCGCCGGTACCGGCGGCGGGGTCAGTTCGGCGGCCGCCGCCGTGCCGACTCCGTTGCCGCCGTTGCGATGCCCCGCGGTCGTGCCCGCGGTCGGAATCTCGGCCTCCTCGTGGATCGCGGTCTCGCTCGCGACCGCTACCCGTGCGGCCTGCTCCGCCGCGTGACGGTCCGCCGGCAGCACGGGCGACACCTCGGGCTGAGCCAGGAGATCCGGCGACACGCGACGCGACGTGGTCGGCGACGAGTCGGCGCCCTTCACCGGTTCCGCCGGCTTCGCCGACTCGGTCGTCCCGGCGCCCTCGGTCACCGCGGCGCGCTCGGGCGCTTTCGCCTGCTCCGCCGGCGCGGGCTCCGTCCGCGCGACGTCCACCGCCGCGCCGTCTCCACGCCCCGTCACCCACCGCCCGATCACGAGCGCCAGTGCGAGCACGATCGCGACGCCGAGCCCGATTCCGGCCTTGCGCGCGATCCCCACGACCCGTTCCGGGTCCTTCAGCGCGCGCTCGAGTCGCGTGGGCTCCTCGGTGTGACTCTCCGCCTCCCAGACGATCTCGTCGGTGGTCTCCTGATGCGTGCGGAGACTCTCGTACCGCTCGAGCGCCTCCCCCGAGGAGAGTCCGAGCTCCTGGCACACGAGTCGCACGAACCCGCGCACGTAGGTGTCCGTGGGGAGGGCGTCGATCTCCTCCGCCTCGAGCCGCTGCAGGTTCTCGATCCGGATGCGCGTGCGTCCGGCGAGATCCTCCAGTGAGAGCCCGGCCTCGGTGCGGCCGCGCTTGAGATAGGCGCCCAACCCTTCCATCGATCCCCTCGTGCGACGTTCTCGTCGGCTAGTACTGGCTGCGCACTCGGTACGTGAGCACGACTTCCTCGCCGGCCTTCACCGGCACCTTGAACTCGAGGTCGTGCGCGTTCTTCTTCTCGAACGGATGCGAGTTCTCGAGCACCGTCCAGTCCCCCGCGGGGTGCTCCCGGACAATGATCGAAACCGTGCCCTTGTCCTTCCGGTTCCGGAGCTTGATCTCGATCTTCTGCTCGAACACCCGGTCCGTGATGCGCTTCTGCTCCAGCTCGTTCCGCTCGCCCACGAGGTCGAACGCGTTGCCGAGGAGCAGCGAGACCTTCTCGTCCTTCGGGGTGTGGTCGATCCGGTCCTCCCCGGCGAACTCCAGCGAGCCGTCCGAGTCCTGCCGGTAGACCCTCACCTTGCCCGCCGGCAAGGGGACCCCCAATTGGTTCTTTTCGGCGTTTTCGAAGTCGAGTTTGACCTGAACTTTGGTATTTCCGCGGGTCGGCTCGTAAACGTAGACCTTCTCCACGGGGACCGTGCGGTCCTCCAGGAGCTGGATCTGCTTCACCTCGCGGTCCGCGAGGGTCGTCTGCCGGCCGAGATCGTAGAGGTGGTACTCGAAGAACGCCCGCTCCTGGAACCCGCCGTCCGCCGCCTCCATCATGTCCATCTGCCGCGCCATCGCGTACTTCGGCATCGGCGGCGCGTCCTGCACGCGGTTCACGTTGCCGGCCACGACCTTCAGGTGCGCGTCGCGGTAGGTCGCGCCCGACTGGTTCTCGATCGACACCCAGCCCGTGAGCGACATCCGCTCGTCCTTGGAATCCACCGCCGCCACGTACTCCGCGTGCCACGAGAGGCCGCCGGTCAGGTACGCGAGGTTCAGGTCCCGCTTCGTGGCGCCCTTGTTGTTCAGCGTCCACACGAGGGTGGGACGCGTGATCAGTCCTTCCGGGATCTCGGGCAGCGTGATGTCCGCGATCTCGTCGTTGTTCAGGAGCACCACGCCGTCGCGCGTCTCGAGCACGATCGAGCCGGCGGCCGTCTTCAGCACGCCCTCGTGCAGCTTGTCGTGCTTGGTGACGATACGCGCGGTCTGATCGAGGTAGCGCTCCAGCAGCTTGTCGCGGCTCACGAGGTCGTAGCGGTAGTTCTGCTCGAGGACCGTGAGGCCCTTCCCCGCCTCGAGCCGGACGGTCGTGGGATCGATCCGCTGCGGCACGCCCGTGAACGAGAACTCCCCGACCCCGGACGGGATCTCCGCGGAGCGGACCTCCTTCACGAGGGCGAGATCGTCGTTGTACACGGTGACGTGGATCTCGTTGCTCAGCGCGGGCTGCGCGGCGACCATGATTCCGACTCCGGCGACGGGGGCGAGATAACGCTTCATTTCGGCATTTCCTCCGGGTTTTCGGCAGTTTCGCCGGGACCACGGCTTCTGTCGAGGGCACTGCCCCGAACCGGCTCCCGCCGCCGGCCGACACCGGAGACGGGCCTTCCCGAGAAATACCCGGACGACGCCGGAGTTATTCCCGCCACACCTGCCGTTCCCTGGGGGGTCTTGCGCGGAGCGGGTCGGCCGAGGCCGGAGGGGCGACCGCGAACTCCGCGAGGCATTCTAGCCGGGACCGACCGGTTCCGCGACGGAAACCGCCCGGACGGCGGGGCGTCGCCGGCTAGCCCATCTCCTTCCGGGCCGCCTCGACCTTCGCGAGGTCGCTACGCAAGCTCTCGAGCTTCTCGCGCTCCCGCTCCACCACCTCGGGCTTCGCGCGGGACACGAAGTTCTCGTTCGCGAGCTTCTTCTCCGCGCCGCCGATCAGGTTCACGAGCCGCTCGTGCTCCTTCGCGAGGCGCTCACGTTCCACGTCCAGATCGATGATCCCGGCGAGCGGGATGTACACGGTGCCGCCGCGGACGACCGCGGCCGCGGATCCGGAAGGACGTGTGAGCCCCGCCTGCACGGTCATCGACTCGATCCGCGCCATCGGCGACGCGAGGTCGCGCGTCTCCGCCAGCACGCGGCCGAGCTCCGGATCCTCGGGATCCACGAGCACCTGGATCGCGGTCGACGGCGGCACGTTCATGGAGGCGCGCACGTTGCGGATCGCGGTGATCACGTCGCGCATGCGGTCGAAGTCGGCCTCGGCCGCTTCGTCGCGCGGGAGGTCGGTATCCGTCGGCCACTCGGCGCGAATGAGCGTTCCCTCGGTGCCCGGCAGATACCCCCACAACTCCTCGGTGAGGAACGGCAGGTACGGGTGCAGCAGTCGCAACGTCACCGAGAGCACGCGCAGCAACGTGGCGCGCGCGGTCTCCCGATCCGCCGCCGTGCCGTCACCGCTCAGGCGACGCTTGGCCACCTCGAGGTACCAGTCGCAGAGGTCGTTCCAGAAGAACCGGTAGAGCTCCGCCGCGCCATCATGGAAGTGGTAGTTCTCGAGCGCGTGGCTCACCACGCGCACGGTCTCGCCGGCGCGCGACAGGATCCAGCGGTCCTCGAGCGCGTCCCCCGGCGACGCCGCCGGCACGCCGTCCAGGTTCGCGAGCGCGAAGCGCGTGGCGTTCCAGATCTTGTTGCAGAAGCGCTGACCGAGCTCGAACCGGTTCTCGGAGAGCTTCACGTCCTGTCCCTCGCGCGTGAGCATCACGAGCGAGTAGCGCACCGCATCCGCGCCGTAGCGATCGATCATCTCGATCGGGTCGATGCCGTTGCCGAGGCTCTTGGACATGCGACGTCCGATGCCGTCGAGCACCGTGGCGTTGATGTAGCACACGTCGAACGGGCAGCGCTGATCTTCCGGCAGGTGATCGAGCAGCTCGTAGCCGGCCATCACCATCCGCGCGACCCACAGGTAGATGATCTCCCGCGCGGTCGAGAGGAACTGCGTGGGGTAGAACTTCGCGAGGTCCGGCGTGTGCTCGGGCCAGCCGAGCGTGGCGAACGGCCACAGCCAGCTGGAGGCCCAGGTGTCGAGCACGTCCTCGTCCTGGCGCACGATCGGCTTGCCGGTCTTCGGGTGCGGCGAGCCGATCTCGAGCGGCGTCACGGAAGCGGCCGGCACGTGGTCCTCGTCGTACCACACGGGAATCCGGTGGCCCCACCACAGCTGACGCGAGATGCACCAGTCGCGCACGTTCTCGAGCCAGTCGAGGTACACCTTCGCCCAGCGCTCGGGCGCGAATACGAGCCGCCCGGACTTCACGGCCGCGATCGCCGGCTTCGCGAGCGGCTCCATCTTCACGAACCACTGCTCGGAGATCAGAGGCTCGATCGCGTCCTTGCTGCGATCCGACACCGCCACGTTGTGGTCGATCTCCTCGATCTTCTCGAGCAGACCGAGCGCTTCCAGATCCGCGACCACCTTCTTGCGCGCCTCGCCGCGCGGCAGCCCGGCGTACGACCCCGCCTCCTCGTTCAGCGTGCCGTCCGGATTCAGGATGTTCACGACCGGCAGCGAGTGCTTCGTGCCACGCACGTAGTCCGCCGGATCGTGGCCCGGCGTGACCTTCACCGCCCCCGTGCCGAACTCCGGGTCCACCGTCTCGTCGGCCACGAGCGGAATCTCGCGGCCCATGAGCGGCAGCACGATCTTCTTGCCCACGAGATGGCGGTACCGTTCGTCGTCCGGGTGCACCGCGACGCCCGTGTCGCCGAGCATCGTCTCCGGGCGCGTCGTCGCGACCGTGAGGTGGCCGGAGCCGTCCGGCAGCGGGTAGCGGATGTACCAGAGGTTGCCCTTGCGCGGCACGTACTCGATCTCGTCGTCCGACACCGCCGTCATCAGCGTGCAGTCCCAGTTCACGAGGCGCGCGCCGCGGTACACGAGGCCCTTCTCCCACAGGCGCACGAACGCGGTCATCACCGCGTGCACCATGTCCTCGTCGAGCGTGAACTTCGTCCGCGACCAGTCGCACGAGCACCCGAGCCGGCGGAGCTGCTTCAGGATGAAGTCGCCGTGGTGCTCGCGCCACTTCCAGACCTCCGCCACGAAGCCCTCGCGGCCGAGGTCCTGGCGACGGATGTTCTTCTCCTGGAACAGCTGCTTCTCGACGACCGCCTGGGTCGCGATGCCCGCGTGGTCCGTCCCCGGCACCCAGAGCGCCTCGTACCCGGCCATCCGACGGTGCCGGATCACGATGTCCTGCAGCGTGTTGTTCAGCGCGTGGCCCATGTGGAGCACGCCCGTCACGTTCGGCGGCGGGATCATGATCGTGAACGGCGGCTTGTCGGAGGCGGCATCCGCCCGGAAGCTGTCGTTCGACTCCCAGAACTCGTAGATGCGGCCCTCGACGGCGGCCGGATCGTAGGCCTTCGCGAGTTCGGCGGGCTTCGTGGACATCATTCCTCCGGGGTCGATTCGGGAGCGAGCGAGGGTAGCATCACTCCACCTTCAGGATCCAGCGCATGACGGTCTCGCGCGCCGCCGTGTCGTCCGCGGGAAGCAGGTCCAGCGCGGCGCGGAAATCCGCGAGCGCGAGCTCCGTCTCGCCCCGCCCGTACCGGACCTCCGCGCGCGACGCGATCACGTACGGGTCGTCCGGGGTGAGCGTGAGGGCCTGCTCCAGGAGCGCGAGCGCCTCGTCCGAGGTCGCCGGTTCCTTCGCCAGCAGCAGCGCGAGGTTGTTCATCGCGTCCACGTCGCGCGGGTTCGCCGCGAGCACCTCGCGGTACTCCTCGATCGCGGGCTCGGTCCGCCCGGCCCGGGCCAGGAACATTGCCGCCCGGAACTTCTCGCTCGGGTCCGCGGGGTCTCGGCCGGCCGCCTGCAGCAGCTCCGCCCAGCGATCCCGACGCCCCACCACGAGCTCCGCCTGCGCCCGGCTGGCCCGGAACGCCGTGTTGCCCTTGGCCTCCTTGCGGTCCGCGAGCTGCGCGAACGCGTCGGCGGCGTCCTCGCCCCGACCGAGCCCGGCCCAGGCCGCGGCCAGCGTCCAGCGCAGCAGGAACGACTCCGGGTTCCACTCCACGAGGCGGGCGAGCTCCGTCTCCGCGCTCTTCAGATCCTCGTCGCGCAGGTCGTTCACCGAGCTCGGACGTCGCGGGTTGAAGGCGTCGAACTCCCAGGTCGCGAGGACCTCGCGGTTCCGCTCCGGTCCGTCGCGCTTCAGGTAGATCAGGACCTGGTCGTCCCAGTACACGAGTCCCCAGGCCGGCGAGTCCCAGAGCGCGTTGCCGATGCCGTCGTCCGACTGGCCGCCCTCGCGTCGCAGCAGCGCGCAGCGCACGCCGTACCGGTCCAGTACGTCCTGCCAGCCGGGGGCGGCCTGGAGCACGCGATAGTAGACGTCGCGCCAGAAGTCCTCGGGGTACGCCTCGAGTCGCGCGTCCACGAACACCGGGAACCGGGTGGTCTTCCCGCGCCACAGCAGCGCCGACGCGTAAAGATCCGTGTTGAAGATCGGGCCGCGCACGTTCTGCGACCAGAGGAAGTCCAGCGCGTGCTCGGGGTAGTGCTTCGGGTCCCGCCCGAACCCGAACGGGAACATCCAGCCCTGGCTCGCCCGGACGCCCGCGAACAGGCCGCCCGCGATCACGAGCGCCAGCACGGCCGCCTCGGCCGCGTTCGCGCGGGACCATCGCCGGCCGGC
>JAGQIB010000166.1 GCA_020431545.1 Gemmatimonadota bacterium | reverse complement strand
GTCGAGATCCTCGGCGGGCACGGCGCCCTCGCCGCTCGTGTCGTAGGCAAATCGGAAGTGCGCCGTGACGTACTCGTGTTCCGCGCTGCGCGGCGCGAGGTAGCCCTCGATCAGCGCGCGCACGGGAATCGAGAGTCCGCCGCGCATGCGCTCGAACTCCCAGACGAGACCGGTCGCCGACTTCGTGGGGATCGCGTCGTCGGAACGGAGGCCGGCCGGCAGTTCGCCGGGAGCGAACACTCGCTGGAACTGGAGGAGTAGTCCTTCTTCCCACGTGATCTGGCCCGTCTCGCGGAGCTCGTCGACGCGGGACGCGAATCCGCTTTCTGTCAGCGGAGTGGCGGCGCGAGCCGGCGCGAACGCGACGAGCGCGAGCAGAACGAACCAGGATCCGGACCCGCGGGGTCCGAAACGGGGGCGTCGGAGACGCACGTCTCCTCCAGGGAATGAGGACTCCGCCATTATAGAAAGGAAGCGAGGGCGACCGCAACACGTGCCGACGTCTCCCGCCGGCTCGGCCCGCTCGCCCAAGTCGTTTGCGGGCAACGGCTTGGAGATGGGGGCTAGCGGCCCCGGCGCCGCTTCGCGCCCTTGCCGGTCTTCTTCCGGGCCTTCCGGCCTGCGGCCGGCCCGCGGCCGGCGGCGGATCCCGGCCGCCCTCGGCCACCTCCGCCCGCGGATCCGGAACTCCCCCGGCCCGCTCCGCCGTCAGAGCCGGAGCGCTTTCGGCCCGCTCCCGCCGCTCCGCCTCGACGGGAGGAACCGCGTGCGGAGCGCGGTTCGCGTTCGCCCCGCCCGTCGCGGGGCCGGTCCGCTCTCCGTCCGTCCGCGGGGCGAAGCTCGATCTGACCGATCGCCGGGTGAACGGCCTGCACCACGACGCGGACGGGATCCCCGATGCCGTACCTCTTCTTGAGTCGCTTGCCGAGCAGCACCCGGACATCGGGGAGGAAGCGGTAGTAGTCGTCGTCCAGGTCGTCGAGCCGTACGCGTCCCTCGACATAGTGATCGAGCAGTTCCACGAAGAACCCGTCCTCGTTGATGCCCGAGATCACGCCTTCGAACTCGTCGCCGATGCGGTCGCGCAGCAGGTACGCGCGCATCACGTCGAGGACGTCGTACTCGCACTGCGACGCCGCCTGCTCGCGCTGCGAGGACTGGTAAGCGATGCGCCGCAGCGCCCCGCGGTCGGCGCGCCGCCCTTCGCGCCCGAGAATCGACTTCGCGAGGCGGTGCACGATCAGATCCGGGTACCGGCGGATGGGACTCGTGAAGTGCAGGTAGCGCTCCGACGCGAGACCGTAGTGTCCCGTGTTCTCCTCCGCGTACTCGGCGCGCATCATCGTGCGCAGCAGGATGTGGTGCAGTGCGCGCTCCGCGGGCGTGCCCCGAACGGTGCGGAGGAAACGGGCCAGCGCGCCGCTGGTGGCCAGTCCGCCGAATTCCGGCAACTGACCCCACGCGCGGGCGAACTCCGTGAAGTCGCGGAGCTTCACCGGGTCGGGGGGAGCGTGCACCCGGAAGATCGTGGGTGCGTTCTTCTCCACGAACCAGTCCGCCACCGCCTCGTTCGCCGCGATCATCATCTCCTCGATCATGCGGTGGGCGTCGTTCCGCTCCGCGCGCACCACGTCGTCCGGCTCGCCTTCCGCGTCGAAGACGATCTCGGGCTCCGGCAGATCGAAGTCCAGGCTGCCGCGCTCCTGGCGTCTCGCGCGCAGCGACTCCATCAGACGGTGGAACAGCACGACCTGGGGGCGCCACTCCGAGATGCCCTCGACTTCCTCGCCCGCGAGCACGCGCGCGACGGCCTCGTACGTCCAGCGGCCGTGCGAGCGGATCACGCTCTCGTACAGACGCGTCCTCGTCCGGCGTCCGTCGCGGTCGAAGTCCATTTCCGCGGTGAGCGTGAGGCGATCCTCGCCCGGCCGGAGACTCGCGAGTCCGTTGGACAGCTTCTCCGGCAGCATGGGGATCACGCGATCGGGAAAATAGACGCTCGTGCCGCGCTCGAACGCCTCGCGGTCGAGCGGGGAGTCCGTCGTCACCCAGTGCGAGACGTCGGCGATCGAGACCCGCAGCCGCACGCCGGAGTCCGGTCGCGGCTCGATCGAGACCGCGTCGTCGAAGTCGCGCGCGTCGGCGCCGTCGATCGTGAACGTCGGTACGCCGCGGAGGTCCTCACGTCCGGCGAGCGTGTCCGGCGGGATCTCGGCCGGAAGCGACTCCGCCTGCTCGAGCACGTCGTCCGGGAAGCGACGTGCAAGGCCGTGCCGGTGGATGACGGTGGCCACGAGCGTTCCGAGCTCGCCCGGCGCGCCCAGGATCGCGACGATGCGACCGACGGCGGCGCGGTGCCCGTCCGGCCAGTCGCGGAGCTCGACCTCCACGATCTCGCCGGGGCGCGGGGTCACCGCGCCGGGCACGAGCTCGATCTCGCCGTCCCAGATCTCCGGATCCGGGAGCACGAACTCGTGCGCCCCTTCCGTCCGGTACGATCCCGTCACGGATTGACGGCCGCGTTTCACCACCGCGAGAACGCGTCCGGCGAGTCGACCAAAGCGGCCGGGGACGGCGATCGCCCGCACGGTGTCGCCGTCGAGAACGTCCGGGATCTCGCGCGCGGGCAGGAACAGGTCCTCGTCGTCCTCGCGGACGAGGAAGCCGAACCCGTGCCGGTGTCTCCGCACGACACCCTCGATCGCGACGTCTTCGTCCGTCGTGTCGCGGCCGAGACGGTAGCCGCGCCCCTTGGCGACCTGGAGGCTGCCGTCCTTCAGCAAGGTCTTGAGCCAGCGCCGGAAGCGCGGTCGTTGCGCGCGTGTCACCGCGCACTCGTCCGCGAGCTCGTCGAAACCGAGGCGACGTCCGGGCGCCGATCGCAGCGCCCGGAGAACGTCGTCGCGGCGGAACTCGTCGCGCATCAAGCCGTCCGGGCCAGCGGCTCCACGTACGGCGCGGGGTCGAGCGACTCCCCGGTGGCGAATCGCAGCGCCTCGTTCCACGGACGACGGGCGCCGTGCCGGAAGAGACGTTCGGAGAGCAACGTTCCGGCCTGCTTCTTCTCGAACCAGCGGGACGTTCCCGTCTCGCTCGCGAGCCACGCGTCGAGCTGGGAGGCCATGAGGTCACCCAGCAGGTAGTTGTGGTAGTACGCCGGCGCGAGCGCGACGTGCAGCTTGCACGCCCAGTCGGCGGCTCCCTCGCGTCCCTCGGGACGCGGCACGCCCTGGAAACGCTCGACCAGCTCCCACCAGAACGCATTCAGGTCACGGGTCGGGTCGGCGTAGAGGCCGCGCTCGAAGTGCACCATCACCATCACCCAGCGCGTGAAGGTGAGGAGCTTCGCGCGTCGGTACGCGGCGAGGGGTTCGCGGATCGCGTCGATCGCGGACGCGGGCGCGCCGACCTCGTGCACGAGCCAGTCCGGATCGCTCGCGAAGCGGCCGAACAGCAACGCGATCGCCTCCGTGGAGAGCGTGTGCGCGGGCGCGCGCAGCAGCCAGGGCAGATCCCGGCCGAGACCGAGGTCGTACACCGCGTGGCCGAACTCGTGGAGCATCGTGTCCATCCAGTACTCGTCCGTCGCGACGTTGCAGAGCACCCGCACGTCGTCGATCGACCGATCGACGTGCGTGCAGAACGCGTGCTGGTTCTTGCCCTCGCGCGGGAACAGGTCGGAGCGCTCGATCGTGGCGTCGATGTCGAAGCCGAGCCGCTCACAGAACCGCTTCGTCAGCGTGACGAGATCCGCGCCTTCGTAGAAACGCCCGAGATCGAGGTCGGCGGGCGCGGGCGCCTCCTGGAAGAACGGATCGGCGAGGTGCCAAGGTCGGACCTCCGTGGCCGTGATGCCGAAGCGCTTCGCCTGACGGGCGAACAGGTCGTTCCGGAACTCGTCCCACGCGTCGCGTGAGAGTTCCACGAGCCGATCGAACGTGGAGATGAGAAAGTCCTCGTCGATCTCCTGTCGCACGAGATCCATGGACCAGTAGCTCGAGTGACCCATGTCGCGCGCCGCGCGGTTGCGCAGCTCGACCATCTCCAGGACCGTCGGCGCGACCACCGGGCCGATCGCCTTGGAGGCCTCCCAGGCGCGCCGGCGCAGGGCCAGATCCTCGGAGTCGCGCAGGATCCCGCGGATCTCGTTCTCGGAGACGGCGCGTCCGTCGAGGTCCGGGCGGAAACGCGCGTAGGTCGACTCGGCGGTCGCCTCGAGCGCGACGAGCTGTTCCAGCAGTTGCGGATCGGTCTGGTTCGCGGCGAAGTCGAGCCACGCGAGTTCGACCTGCCGGCGCAGATCGTCGTCGGCGTCGCGGGCGAGTTCCGCGCGGAACTCGCCGAGTCGCGCGAACGATTCGCGATCCGAGAGGAGACGTCGGATGGCCGACTCCTCGCGGGCCGCGGCCCGTTCCCATTCCTCTTCACCCGTCTGCGCGAGCTTCCAGCCCGCTTCGTGCGATGCCGTCTCGCGCGGAGCGCGTTCGGCGACGTGCGCTTCGATCCAGGTTCGGGCTCGTTCGACAGGGGTCACTCGATCAACTCGCTTTCCGTCACGGGAATGCCGTTCACGGTGTTCAGAATGTAGATGAACGTGCCCAGATTCGACGACTCCTCCATGCGGAGGAGGATCTCGAGTTCGTTCGCCGAGTTCCACAGGCGGTCGTTCGCGTCGTTCTTGCGGCGAAGACGGGTGACGAGCGCGGGGACCGTGTGGTCGGCCGCGAGTCCGATCGGGAGGATCGCCTCGCGGTAGCGCTGCCGAGCCTGGTGCTCGCCTCCGACCGGGTAGAGGATCGGGTAGTCCTCGAACATCGGTCCTTCGTTCAGCGGCACGTCGAGGTAGCCCCCGCAGAACAGGCCGAAGTTCGTGGTCGAGACTCCGGCGGGGATGGACCTCGTGTGGCGCTCTCCCTCGAACGTCGTCGTCACGTGGAACTCGTCTCCGGAGCGGAGCGCGGAGTTGACGCGTTCCTTCCCGATCGCCTGCGCCGTCGTCTCGAAGCTCGTCACGCCCTTCTCGTCGCACACGAGCGTCGCCTCCTCGCCGTAGTGGAAGGGCTCCTCGCGATGCTCGGTGAGCGTGTACTCGATGTGCGACTTCACCTGGAGACGTCGACCGCGCTTCGTCTCGATCGGCTCGAACGAGATCTCCGCTCCCCCGACCGGCGCCTTCGACTGGTCCTGGAAGAAGATCGAATACTCGAGCGCCACCGGCCCGAGCTCGCGCATGACCTGCGCGGACGCGGCGCGGGACCCGAGCGTGAGGAGAGGGAGGAGAATCAGGATCGCGACCAGGGCGGCTCTCGGCACGGCAGTTCCTCGCTTGGTTTCCGGGACAGGTCCCCGGGGTCGGTCCCGGAACGGAATCCGGTGCCGGTCGGTGCGGGCGCGCTCCGGGCCTTCCGGGACTCGGGGTCCGGGTCCGGACCCGCGTCGCCGAAGCTCCCGGGCGTCCGGCCCTCGTCCGTCCGCTGGGCTCTTGCCCGTCCGTCGGCCCGCCCTTTCCGGGACAGGCGCCCTCGGAAGGCGCGGCCGGACAGTCTACGGGACGTTCCCGCTCCCGGGCAATCCGCCGGTCCCGGGCGTGGCCGGGCGGGGGATGCTGCTCCAACCTCGCCGATCCCGGTCGGGTTCCCCGTTCGGTTGACTCGCCTCCGGACCGGACCTAATCTCTCCGTCCGCTTTCGGGCGCCCGAGATCCCCTCGGGGAGCCCCCACAAGCCCCCGAATCCCACGCTCCGGACCGGTTCCGGAGCAGGAGCGCTCGATGGCCGTCGCCAAGAAAGCCGCCCAAACCGCGCCAAAAACCTCCCTCTACGAGAACGTCAACCTCCAGTTCGATCGGGCGGCCGCCGCCCTCAAGGTGCACCCCGGCCTGCTGCAGCAGATCAAGTGCTGCAACAACGTCTACACGGTGCAATTCCCGATCCGTCGCGGACGGGACTACGTGATCGTGGAGGGATACCGCGCGGAGCACAGCCACCACATGAAGCCGGTCAAGGGTGGCATCCGCTACAGCGAGGACGTCTCCCGCGACGAGGTCATGGCGCTCGCGGCGCTCATGACCTACAAGTGCGCGATCGTCGACGTTCCGTTCGGCGGGTCCAAGGGCGGCGTGAAGATCAATCCGCGCAAGTTCACGGTGGCGGAGCTCGAGCGCGTGACCCGACGCTACGCGCACGAGCTCATCAAGAAAGACTTCCTCGGTCCCCACGTGAACGTACCCGCCCCGGACATGGGGACGGGCGCTCGCGAGATGGCCTGGATCGCGGACACCTACGACGCGTTCCATCCCGGCCAGCCGGACAACCACGCGTGCATCACCGGCAAGCCGTTCCAGCAGGGCGGCATCCGTGGCCGCACCGAGGCCACCGGGCGCGGCGTGCAGTACGGCATCCGCGAGGTCTTCTCGCACGACACGGACTTGAAGCGTCTCAAGCTCACGCCCGGTCTCGCCGGCAAGCGCGTCGCGATCCAGGGCTTCGGCAACGTCGGCTACCACGCGGCGAAGTTCCTGCACGAGGAAGACGACGCGAAGATCGTCGCCATCGGCGAGTGGGACGGCGCGATCTACAACGAGAAGGGCATCGACATCGAGGCCCTGAACAGGTACCGGCTCCAGAAGGGCACGATCATGGGCTTCCCGGGGACGAAGTCCTCGAAGGTCGGAGCCGACGTGCTCGAGCTGGACGTCGACATCCTGATCCCGGCCGCGCTCGAGAACCAGATTCACGCCGGCAACGTGGACAAGATCAAGGCGCCGATCATCGCGGAGGCGGCGAACGGTCCGGTCACCGCGTCGGCCGACGAGAAGCTCCGCAAGCGCGGTCGTCTCGTGATCCCGGACGTCTACCTGAATGCGGGCGGCGTCACGGTGTCGTACTTCG
>JAGQIB010000165.1 GCA_020431545.1 Gemmatimonadota bacterium | reverse complement strand
CACGAGAAGGGCGCGTTCACGGATGCGCGGGACCGCAAGCGCGGCCTGCTGGAGATCGCGAACGGCGGCACGCTGTTCCTCGACGAGATCGGGGAGATGCCGCTCGGCCTCCAGGCCCGACTGCTCCGCGTTCTCGAGACCAAGACCTTCCGCCGCATCGGCGGCATCCAGGACATCGAGGTCGGGCTGCGCATCGTGGCCGCGACGAACCGCGACCTCAAGCGCGAGGCACAGGAAGGGCGGTTCCGCGAGGATCTGTTCTTCCGTCTGAACGTCGTGCCGATCGACATCCCGCCGCTGCGGGAGCGCCCCGAGGACGTGCCGATCCTGGCGAGCTTCTTCGTGCAGACGTTCAATCGCGAGCTCGGGCGCGCCGTCCGCGGCTTTTCGCCGGAGGCGCGCGAGCTGCTCCGCGGCTACCACTGGCCCGGCAACGTGCGCGAGCTCAAGAACGTCATCGAGCGCGCGATCCTGCTCGAGTCCTCCGACGTGATCCTCGGCAGCCATCTGCCGCTCGAAGTGTCGTCGAGGAAGGCCACGCCGGCGGCACTTCCCGACGACGTGGCGGACTTCGAACCGCGGCCGCTCCGGGAGGTCGAGCTCGACTACATTCGCCGGACCGTGGAGCACTTCGACGGCAACAAGTCGAAGGCCGCCCGCGCGCTCGGCATCTCCCGCCAGACGCTCCGGGACAAGCTCCAGGCCGCCGACGCCGAGGGCGGCGAGAATCCGACCAGACGTGGCCAGATTCCTGCCACATTGGCCAGATCCTGACCACCCGGCGGTCGTTCCCCGCCCGTCCGCCGGGCGGGATCGCCGCCGCCCCGCGGGCGCGCAGGTCCCCGCTTCCGGCCTGATTTGCCGCCTTTCCGCCGCCCTCGGCTGATTTTGCCGATTGTGGCCCCACCTTTGCAGTGTGCTCGCCTCGACGTGCGACCCGTTCCGTTGCCGCGAGGAGGCGAGTTCCGATGTTCCGATCGATGGCCGCGCTGGCTCTTCTGCTGTTCGCGCTTCCCGCGCACGCCGAGGACCCGGCCCGACTGATCGACACCCGCGCCGGCCGCACGCCCAAGGGGGCGACGCGCGTGGTGTTCCAGATGGACCGGCCCGTGGAGTTCCTCGCGGTCGAGTTGCCGCAGGAGAACGGGATCGAGCTTCATCTCCTGAGCGCGGACACGACCGAGATTCCGTCCGACCGCACGATCCGCGACGGCGCCGTTCAGGAGATCACGTTCCGCCCCGGCAACGCGGGCCTCGTCGCCCGGATGACCGGCGGGTCGCAGCGCGTCTCCGCGAAGGCTTTCGCGCTCACGAATCCCGATCGCGTGGTCGTCGACCTGCGGGCGGACGAAGGCGACGCCGCTTCGGTGGACGCCGCGTCGGACGCCGCCGGCGACGGGCCGCAGATCGCCGACGTTCCGGCGGCGGTGCGCCCCGAACCGAAGGTCACATCGCCTCCGGTCCGCGAGGTCGCGGCCGCCCACCCGAAGACGACGTCGCCCGCGAAGAACGCGAAGCACGCGAAGACTCAGCCGCTCCCGGAGGAGGCATCGCCGGCCCCCGATCCGGTGGCGACGGCCGAGCAGATCGCCACGATCTTCGAGACGCCGTCCGCCGTGGCGCCCACGGCGGAAGACGACTCCGACTTCTCGGAGCTCCTGGGCTGGATCCGGGTGCTGCAGTCGAACGTCGAGGCGTTGAACTACGCCGAGGACGAGGAAGAGCGCGCGAAGTACCGTCGCTCGCTCGCGTTCCTGCTGATGCGCCGCGGGCTCTACGGCGAGGCCGAGCGCGCGCTCGTGTCCTCGCTGCAGTCGCCCGGGCACGACTCCACGACCGCGGTCGCCGACTCGGTTCACCTCGCCGAGCTCCGGCTCCGGCGCGGCGACTCCGAGGGCGCCTCCACGGTGGCGCGCGCGATCGACGTCCCCCGGGCCACCGCCTACCAGAAGATCCGCCTCGGCGACGTGTTGCTGCAGACGGGATTCCCGGCGCTCGCCGCGGATCTGCTCTCGGAGTCGCGCGAGCAGGTCGACGGCGAAGCCGCCGCCCACGCGACGCTGCTGCTCGCGCGCGCCCGCTGGGACCAGGGGGACGCGAAGTCCGCCCTCGCGATCCTGCGCGATCTCGAGCGGCGGGGCGGCACTCCCGAGGAATCACGGGCCGCGGCGTGGGTGCTGCTCGCCGACTGCCTGGCCGCCACGGATCAGGTCGCGGAGGCGCGGTCCTGGTACGAGAAGGCGTCGCGGCTGTCGCTCGGCGACGAGGAAGCGAGCTGGGTCGGATTGCAGCTCGGGAATCTCGCGCGCAAGCAGGGTCGACCGGACGACGCGATCGCCCGCTATCGCGAGACGGTGGACCGCTACCCGAACACGTTCTACGCGACGCAGGCGGAGTGGTTCCTGCGCGTCGCGCAGCAGTTGCAGGTCCTGCGGGCCGTGGAGGCGTCGCGTGGCTGATCCGGGATCTCTCCCCGATCCGCGCCTGGAGGAGCTGACGCAGACCTACCGGCGGATTCTCGGACACTACCAGGAGATCGTCGCTCTCTCTCGCGAGCAGCGACGTCGCCTCGCGGAACGGGAGCCGATCGCCGGAGTGAACCGGCTGTTGCAGGAGAAGAAGAAGTTGCTGGCGGAGATTCGTGCCGAGGAGGAGAGAGTGACGGGAGCGAGGGAGTGGTGGAAGAAGGTCCGACGCAACCTGCCGCCGCGGGACGGTCGGGATCTGCTCTCCCTCCTCGACGCGATCTCCGCCAGCGTGGAAACGTCGCTCGGACTCGAGAGCGAGTGCCGCGAGCTGCTGACGCGCGCCGCGGCCTGGGGCGGCCCGGTCCAGGGCCCCGTGGGCGCGACGGTGTCGCTCGGCGCGCGTGCGCACGCCGCGTACGCGCGTTCCGAATCCGTGGCGTCGCGCCCGGGAGACCGCGGATGAACGCGCCCCGCGACACCCGGGACCTCCCGATCGCGAACGGCGGCGAGCTCGTGGACGCGCTCGCGGCCCTCGATCACGGAGCGCGGCTCCTCGAGGGGGCGTACCGCGAACTCTGGAGCGCGCGTGAATCCGAGCGGGTCGCCAGCGCGCTGCGCGAGGCCGAGGCCGTGCGCGATCTCTGCCACGAGCTCGGGAACCCGTTGTCGGGAGTGCGCGGCCTGGCCGAGTTGCTCCGGCGCGAACTGCAGGACCGACCGGACTCCGAGCGCGCTTCGCGCCTCCTGGACAAGATGTGCCGCGGCCTGGATTCCGTGAGCGCGATCGTGAGCGGCCGCTCCGAGGCGCCCGAACTGGCCGCCGATGGTGCGCAGATCGTGGAGGAGGCCGTGGGCCTGGCCCTCGCCGCGAACCGGGCCGAGGGCTGCGACGTCCGCTTCTCGGTCAACGCCCCCACCGGCATCGAGCTCACCACCGCGACGTCTCCGTTCCGCGAGATCGCGGCGAACCTGATCCGCAACGCAGCCGAAGCGTGCGGTCGGGACGGTCACGTCGCGGTGCGACTGCAGTCCGACCTCGACGCCGTGACGCTGGAAGTGGAGGACGACGGTCCGGGACTCCCCGACGTTGCCGAGGACGCCCTGTTCCGGCGCGGCTTCAGCACCAAGGGCGCGCGCCGGGGCCGCGGGCTCGGGATCGTGCGGGACCGCGTGGAAGAGGCGAACGGAACGATCCGATTCGAGCGTCGCGAGCGCGGCACCCGCGTGTGCGTGGTGCTGCCGCGGGGAGGTGCCCGATGAAGCCGCGAGTCCTGGTGGCGGACGACGAACCGACCATGCTCGAGCTGTTCGAGGAGACGCTCGGCGACACGTTCGACGTCCGCGTGGCGATCGACGGCACGGAGGCGGCCGACCTGCTCGAGCGCGAGCCGTTCGAACTGGTCTTCCTGGACCTCCGGATGCCGGGCCGAGACGGCGCGGAGCTCGTGCGGGCGCTCCGGTCCGCCGGCAAGAGCCTGCCCGCCGTCGTGATGTCGGCGCACGCGGGCTCGGAACGTCGGCGGGAGATCCTGGGCGGCGGCGCCGATCGCTTCCTGCCGAAACCGTTCCTGCCGGCCGACATCGAGGCGCTGGCCCGGGAGCTGCTCGCGGAAGATCCCTCGCCGAGCGGCGGTCTCGTGGCCGAAGACCCGGCCACGCGCGAGGTCCTCGACACGATCGCTCGGATCGCCCCCACGCGGGCCACGGTCCTGGTGCAGGGCGAGACCGGCACCGGCAAGGAGGTGCTGGCTCGCGAGATCCACGAGCGCAGCGGACGTGCCGGCGGTCCGTTCGTCCGCGTGAACTGCGCGGCGCTCACGGAAAGCCTGCTCGAGAGCGAGCTGTTCGGGCACGAGCGCGGATCGTTCACCGGCGCCGTGCGCACCACGCGCGGCCTGTTCGAGGCGGCCCACCGGGGCACGCTGCTTCTGGACGAGATCGGGGAGATCTCCGCCGTGATGCAGGCGAAGCTCCTGCGCGTCCTGCAGGAGCGCGAAGTCCGCCGCGTGGGCGGGGCGGAAAACATTGCCGTCGACGTCCGCGTCGTCGCCACCACGAACCGCGATCTCGCGGTGGAGGTCGCAGCCGGACGATTCCGCGAGGACCTCTACCACCGTCTCGACGTCCTCCGACTCGACGTGCCGCCGCTGCGGTCCCGACCGGGAGACATCGAGCCGCTCACGCAGTCGATCCTGCGTCGGAAGGCGCGGGAGCACGAGCTCCCGACTCCGCGGATCACCCCGGAAGCGATTGCCGCACTGCGCGCGCATCCCTGGCCCGGCAACGTCCGCGAGCTCGAGAACGCATTGGAACGCGCCTTGCTTCTGGCTTCGGACGGAATGGTGACGGCCGGCGATCTGCGGCTCGACTCGGACCGGACGGCCGGACGCGCCACGGGCTTCGTGCCCGGGACGAAGCTGAAGGACGCGGAGCGGCAGCTCATCGTGGCGACGCTCCTGGCGACCGGCGGCAACCGCACCCGGGCGGCCGAGTTGCTCGGAGTGAGCGTCCGGACGATGCGGAACAAGATCCGCGAGTACCGCGCGAGCGGGCACTGGGGGGAAGACGAATGATCGATCGCATCCTGTTCGGGCAGCCCACGCTCGACGTGACGAAGCGGGCGCTCGACGTCTACGCCGACCGGGGTCGCGTCCACGCGAAGAACGTCGCGAACGCGGAGACCCCGGGCTACCGCGCCCAGGAAGTGAAGTTCGAGGAGGACCTCCAGCTCGCGTTGCGGATGAACGCGGCCGGAGGCGAGGTCCGCAAGACCCAGCCGAACCACCTCGGGGTGGACGGCGAGTACCCGGTCGGCCGCGTCGCGGCGCGGAACCCGGAGTCCGTGTGGACCGCGAGCGGATACAACGACGTCGAGATCGACCGCGAGATGTCGGACATCGCGCGGAACACGATGCGCTTCACGGTGGCGGCCGAGATGGTGTCGCGGGCCTACCAGGGAATGCGCGCCGCGATCCTCGGCCGACGTCTCGGCTAGGCAGGAGAGAAACCGATGAGTGACTCGAATCTGTTCCACGCGTTCGACCTGAGCGCCTCCGGGCTTTCCGCCCAGCGCGCGCGCCTCAACGTGATCGCGGAGAACCTCGCGAACGCCCAGACGACGCGGACGCCGGAGGGCGGTCCGTACCGTCGACGCGTGCTCACCGTGGCCGAGGCCGGCGGAGCGTCCTCGGATCTCTTCGAGCGCCTGCTGAACGCCACGCGCAACGCGTCGCTCGGGCCGGCCCGCACGTCGCCGAAGCACCTCGAGCCGATCGATCCGATCCGGTTCCCGAACGGCCGCAACGCGGTGACGTGGAACGTCGCGGCGGACGAGACGTCGCCGCTGCGGTGGGAGTACGAACCCGGACACCCGGACGCGAACGCGGAGGGCTACGTCGCGTATCCGAACGTCGACGTGATCAAGGAGATGGTGGACCTGATGGCGGCCTCTCGCGCCTACGAAGCGAACGTCACGGTCCTCGGAGCCACGAAGTCCATGCTGCGCAAGGCGCTCGAGATCTAGGAGGCAGACGATGGAGATCCGTTCCGGCGATCTGGGGGCCGTCCGCTACACCCCGCTCGGCAAGCCGCTCGCGGCCACGCCGGGCGCGCCCGACTTCGGCGAGACGTTCAAGTCGGCGCTGGGCGAGGTGAATCGGCTGCAGCTCGACGCGGGCGAGAAGACGCGCGCGTTGCTCGCGGGCGAGGACGTGGACCTGCACCAGGTCATGATCTCCGCCGAGGAGGCGAGCGTGGCCTTCGACCTGATGATGGAGATCCGCAACAAGCTGATCGAGGCGTACCAGGAAATCCAGCGGATGAACGTCTAACCGGAGGAATGACGGTTGTCGGCAGTGACGATGGTGAGCGACCGCCTCCTGGCGGGCTGGAAGCTGGCGAACGCGACGCAGCGGGCCCTGGTGCTCGGCGGTCTGCTCGCCGGCATCCTGTCCGTGGTGCTCGTGGTCCGCTGGACCGCTCGACCCGACCTCGTGGTGCTGTTCTCCGGGCTTCCGGCGGACGAGGCGAGCCGCGTGGTGGATCAGCTGCGCGAAGACGGCGTGCCGTACGAGGTCAGCGGCAGCGGCGGCACGATCCTGGTGCCGGACGACCGCGTGGGCGAGCTCCGGATCCGGATCGCGGGGCAGGGACTCGCGGGCAGCGGCGGCACGCTCGGCTACGAGATCTTCGACCGATCGAACCTGGGCATGACGGAGTTCCTGCAGCAGGTCAACTACCGACGGGCGCTCGAAGGCGAGCTCACGCGGACGATCGTCTCGCTCGGCGAGGTCCGCAACGCTCGTGTCCATCTCGCCATTCCCGAGAAGGACGTGTTCGCGCGTTCGCGCCAGAATCCCAAGGCCTCGATCATCGTGGACCTCGCGCCCGGCGCCGTGCTGCGGCCGGACCAGGTGCGCGGGATCTACGCGCTCGTCGCGGCCTCCGTGGAGGGTCTGACCCCGGCCGGCGTCACGCTCGTGGACACGTCGGGGCGGGAGCTCGGCGGCGGCGGGGGTACCGGCGAGTTCGCCGCCACCACCGAGCAGCTCCGCGTGCAGCAGGACATCGAGGCGTACCTCCGGGACAAGGCGCGGGCGATGCTCGAGCAGGTCGTGGGGAGCGGACACGCCATCGTGCAGGTCAACGCGGTGCTCGACTTCGAGCGGAAGGAACGCTCGATCGAGTCGTACAACCCGAACGCACAGGTGATCCGCTCGGAGCAGCGGACCTCCGGCACGGGCACCGCCGGTGACGCCCAGGAAACGACGGTCACGAACTACGAGATCGAGAAGACGCTGGAGAGCATTCTCGGGGCGGTGGGTACGCTCCAGAAGCTCTCCGTAGCCGTCCTCGTGAACGGCGTCACCGAAACGGCCGACGACGGCAGCGTGACCTACACGGACCGCGCTCCGGACGAGCTCGCCACGCTCGGCGCGATGGTGCGCGACGCCATCGGGTACGACGAGGAACGCGGCGACTCGATCGAGATCGCATCCATGCGATTCGCGGCCTCGCCCGGCGAGGATCTCGCGGGATCGCCGCTGCCCTGGTGGCTGCTGTTCCCGAGCATGGGGTCGCTGCTCCGTGCCCTCGTGCTGCTGATGGCCATCGGGCTCGTGGCGTGGGGTCTCCGCCAGTCCTCCTCCATCCTCGTGGAGGCCGTCGAGGCCGATCGTCGCCGCCGCGAGCGGGTGCTGCAGATGGAGCGCTCGGAGGACTCCGAGGTCGACATCCGCAAGGAAGTCATCCGCGAGCAGATGCACTCGCTGGCCCAGGACCGCCCGAACGAGGTCGCGCAGGTCCTCCGTAGCTGGCTCGTCGAGGAGAAGGCGTCTTGAAGTCCGAACCCGGTCTCGCCTTCGAGACGTTGAGCGGCCGGCAGAAGGCCGCCGTGCTCATGGTGGCGCTCGGCCGCAAGTCGGCGAGCCAGGTCTTCAAGGCCATGAATCCGCGCGAGGTCGAGGAGGTCACGCTCGAGATGGCCGAGCTCGGGAACATCCCGAACGACCTGATCGAACGCGTCCTCGCGGAGTTCTACGAGAACACGCTCGGCAAGCGCCGCGTCCAGCAGGGCGGGATCGACTACGCCCGGCAGGTGCTCACGTCGGCGTACGGCGCGGACCAGGGCGAGGAGATGGTCCGCAAGGTCGTGGACTCGATCCAGTCGCGGAGCTTCCGCGTGCTCCGTCATCTCGACGCCAGCCAGCTCATCTCGTTCCTGCAGGACGAGCACCCGCAGACCATCGCGCTCGTGCTCGTGCACCTCACTCCGAAGCAGGCCGGCGTGGTCATGGGCGGGCTGCCGGAAGAGCTCCAGGGCGACGTCTCGTTGCGCATGGCCCGGATCGGCACGATCGCTCCCGGCGCCATCAAGACGATCGAGGCGCAGCTCGAGCAGCACGTCTCCGCGATCAGCCTCGCGAGCTCCGCCACGGGCGGACCGGAGGCCGTGGTCAACGTGCTGCACCAGGTCGACCGCGCCACGGAGGAGGCGATCCTCGAATCGATCGCGGAGGAGGATCCGGATCTGGCCGAGACCATCCGCAACATGATGTTCGTGTTCGAGGACATCGTGAAGCTGGACGACAAGGGCATCCGCGAGATGCTGAAGGAAGTCGAGGTCAAGGAGCTCGCGCTCGCGCTCAAGGGCGCCTCCGACGAGATCAAGAACAAGATCTTCGACAACATGTCCAAGCGCGCCCGCGAGGGCATTCTCGAGGACATGGAGTACATGGGTCCCGTGCGCCTCGCCGACGTGGAAGGCGCGCAGCAGACCGTACTGAACGTGTTCCGACGCCTCGAGGAAGAGGGCACCATCAACCTCACCGGCGGGGAGGACGCGTTTGTCGCGTGACGTCATCAAGCGCGCCGACTTCGAGTCGCTGTACGCGGCGATCCCG
>JAGQIB010000164.1 GCA_020431545.1 Gemmatimonadota bacterium | reverse complement strand
CGCTACGCGCGCGCCGTGGAAGGGCTCGCGGTGGCGCTCTCGCTCGAGGGCGAGTCGGCGCGGGGCGCCGCGCTGGCGCACGAGACGTTGCCGCGGCTCCGCGGCGCGTCGGCGGCCGTGGTCGCGTCCGTCGGGCTCGATTGCGCGGTAGGGCTGCCGGACGACGTTCCGGAGAAGGCCGCGCTCGTGCGCGAGTTCGAGGCGGCCGTGAACGCGTCGCTCGCCGACGAGAACCTCGCGATCGCCGACGACGATCTCTCCGCGCTGCACATCTCGCTGCTCTCCGCGCGGGAGGCGGCCGGCGACACGACCGGCGTGCGCGAGGCGGCCGAGCGCTGGAGCGCATTCCTCGAGCGCGCGGCGGAGCGGGCGCCCACGCCGGAAGCGCGCACCGTGTTCGATTCGCATCGTCTGTCCGCGTACCTCGAGCTCGGACAGCCCGAGCGCGCGATCCCGATGCTCGAGCGATCCGCGCGCGAGTTCCCGGAGGACTACAATCCGCACGCGCGCCTCGCGGTCGCGTACCGGGCCATGCATCGATTCGACGACGCGCTCGTGGCGATCGACCGCGCGGTGGAACTCGGCTACGGGCCGCGACTCCTGCGCATGCTCACCACCCGCGCGGACATCCTCGCGGCGAAGGGTGACACCACCGCGGCGCGGGCGACGCTCGTGGACGCGTTGAAGCGTTCGGAGGCGCTGCCGGAGGGGCAGCGGTCCGCGCGGCGCGAGGATTCGATGCGGGCGAAGCTGGAGGAGCTGGGGGGCGCGTAGGTCGCGCTTCCGCTCGGACCGCGGTCACTCGAACCGCGGACACGCGATTCGGCCCCGCGCCCCTTGCGGCGAGCCCCGACCGCCGCCCAAACTCGACGGAACCGCTCGAGTTCTGCGAGGCTTCCCCGTGCCCCTGCCCGCCCCGATCGCTCTCGGATTCTCCGGCCTGCTGGCCGTTCTCGGTGTCGCCTGCGCGGCGCAATCGTTTCTTCTGGCTCGGCGCGTGCGCGCGCCCGGGGAAAACGTCGCGGCGGTGCGGCTGGCCGCGGTCTTCCTGGGCCTCGCCGCCGTGCACCTGATCGAGTGCGCGATCGCCACGTCGCCTCTGGCCCGCTTCGTCCCCCACCTCCATTCCACGACGTTCGGGCTGGCCTACGGATTCGGTCCGGCACTCTGGCTCGTCGCGCGGCGGGCGACGAACCTTCCCCCGTCGAAGATACCGGCGTGGCTGCACGCGCTGCCCGTCGTGGTCGGGACGACGAGCCTCCTGTCCTGGGTCCGCCTGCCCGCCGCCGCGAAGATCGCGTACCTCGACTCTCTCGCGGTGGTGCGGCCTTCCGCGATGGGCTTCGGAGGGTTGGTCGCGGCGCAGTCGCTGATCCTGCTCGGCTTCGTGTACGCGTTCGCGGCCGGCCGCGTGATCGAGGAGCGCCGCCAGGAGACGGGCCACGAGAAGGAGGCGGAAGGCGCGGTGGATCGGGCCCTCGCCCGACTCGCCGCGGTCGCGCGGGCCGGCCGCAACACGTTCGGGGTCTATCTCGTGGTCTTCCTCGCGATCCAGTTCCTCGGCGCGCACACCTACCAAGTCGATACCCTGCCGAGCCTCCTCGGCGCCGGCGTCCTCCTCGCGTTCGGCCGGGAGCTCGCCCGCGCGCCCGCGATCCCGGCGGCCCGCGGGCGCGCGCGGGGGCCCGGGCAGTACCGGAAGGCAACGCTTCCCGCCGAGCGGGTGCCCGAGCTGCTCGGCGCGCTGGAGCGGACGATGACCGTCGATCGCGCGTACCTGGATCCAGGCCTCGACCTCGCCGGTCTTGCCAGCCGACTGGCGATCTCCGGGCACCAGCTCTCGCAGCTCCTGAACCGCGAGCTCGGCGTGACGTTCGCCGACTACGTGAACGCGCGACGTGTGGACGAGGCCCGCCAGATCCTGAAGGACCCGGAACGTCGCGACCTCACCATCCTCGCCGTGGCGCTCGACGTGGGCTTCCGCAGCAAGAACACGTTCACGAGCGCGTTCAAGAAGCACGCGGGCACGACTCCGTCCGGATTTCGCGAAAACTAGGCAGAAACGGGCCCGATCCCATGGGATCGGGCGACGTCCCGCCCGCCCCGCCGCGATGGTCGATCCGATGGCCGCCGGGACGGTCCCGGCGAATCCCGCCCCCCTGCCTTCGGAGCGCCCCATGTTTCGATGCGTTCGTGTCGTCCTTGCCGGACTCCTGGTCGCCTTGGTCCTGCCCCCCCTGGCCGCCGTCGCCGACACGGTGGAGACCTTCGTGTCGTTCAGCGTGCCGATCGAAGAGGTCAACGTGGGGCCGGACGGGACGCTGTACCTCCCCTCGCCGGGTCTGGCCGGCGCCGTGAAGAAGGTCACGCCGGACGGCACCATCTCGAACCTGACCACCGGCATCGCGCTGCCGGAAGGCGGCACGGTGGACTCGGACGGCATCGTGTACGTGTCGGCCTGGAATACCGGCCTCGCCCAGTGGATCGAACCCGACGGCACGAAGCACACCCTCGCGACCGGCCTCGCCGGCCCCACGGGGCAGGCGATCTCGCCGGACGGCGCGTATCTCTACGTGGCGCAGTACAGCTCCAACTCGATCGCCAAGGTCGATCGCTCCGACGGATCCTGGACGACGTTCGCGTCGGGCCAGGGCATCGCCGGACCGGACGGCGTGAGCTTCGACGAGGCCGGGAATCTCTACATCGCGAACTTCCTGAGCTCGGACATCCTGCGCGCGGATCCCTCCGGCAACGTCGAGCTCGTCGCGACGCTTCCCGGCAACCGCACGGGGTACTGCGAGTACCGCGACGGCGTCCTGTACGTCGCGGGGAACTCGACGCACCGGATCTACGCGGTTCTTCCGGACGGAACGTGGTCCGTGCTGGCCGGCACCGGCGTGGCCGGACACGTCGACGGTCCCGCCCTGTCGGCCCAGTTCAATCTGCCGAACGGCATCGCGGTCTCCGTCACCGGCGACACGCTCTTCGTGGCGGACAACGGTCCGGTGAAGTCGGTTCGGCGGATCGTGCTCGGCGACGCGACCGCGGCCGTGGAGACTCTGGGTTCGGCGTCGCCGTCGCTCGAGCTGCGGGTGTCGCCGAATCCGTTCGCGGGTCGATCGAGTCTCTCGTACGAGCTGCCGCGGCGCGGCACCGTGTCGGTGGGGGTGTACGACGTGCGCGGGCGAATGGTGCGGACGCTCGTGAGCGACCGGGAGCAGTCCGCGGGGCGGCACCAGGTGACGTGGGATGGTCTGGGAGACGGCGGGGCCCAGGTGCCGGGCGGGGTCTACTTCGTGCGGGTGGCGTGCGAGGGAGACGTCGCGGGGGCGCGGTGGGTGCGTCGGGAACGGTGAGGGGGGCGGCGGTGAGCGCCCCGATTCCGCAGTCTCTGCCATTTCGCTCGTATTTGATTTCCGGACAAGGACTTGGATCAGCAGGCGGCGATTGTGGAGCCCTCAGCCGCAGACGATGCGGTGATTGAGCGGTCTGTTCACCGCAAATGATGCGGCGTTTGGTTGCCGAATCGCGCGCGCGATCGCCGACATGGCGCTATCACAGGCAGACGGAACGGAGGAGCGCTTCTACAGCATGTCTTCCGGGATCGAGGCACTGCCTTTTGCCGCAATCCTGTGCTTTTCAGGAGTACGCCTTCCCTGATCGCGGACATCCGGGACGGACGCACCTCCCCAAGTCACCCGCCCTCCGGGCAATGCGTCTTCAGTTCAACCTCAAGCCCGTCGATCACTCGACCACAGAGCTCGGCGAAGCGCGAGACGTCGTCGGCAACGATTGAGACAGTTCGACCAAGAGGTTCGGTTCGCGCAGTCGCGGCATATGACTCGTCCGACATGCTCAGGTTGTGGCCGACCACGTGCCGTTTTCCAACGTTGAAACGCAACAGCTCAAGCTCGTCCTTGGTAAGGCCGGCGAACGGATCAATGTCCAGATTCGCCCACAGCCGCGTCGCGTTTAGGTCGTTCTGAAACCGATTCTTGACGGCCTTGCCCGACCCGAGTTGGGCAGCCCTATTAGGCAGGCGCCTGTCCAGCAGGAACCGGTACACAGCCTTCTGAAACGACTCCATCGCCGTTAGCACGTCCTCGTGTGCGTTGCCGAGAAGACGGTAGGCAAGCTCGCGATCCTGGACCTCTCGGGCCAGCCGTACCTGCTGCTCGACCAGCTCTACCTCACGATCAAAGTGATCCCGCAGGTTCGGCAGCCCGCAATCGGGGCAAAAGAGAGCAATGGCATACACCCCGTAAGAGCGCCCGCAATGGCCGCAGTGGATGTTGCGCAGCAGGTCCTCTCTCCACAGACTAGGCCTCGGTGGCCGTGGGCTCTTGACCTTCATCTCGATTCCAAGCAGCCCCTTGAGCGGCGCAGTGCTGCGGTTGAAGTCTCGAGCGAGCTCGTCCATGTAGTCGGCAGTGTCGTGAAGAACTGCCCATTCCACGTACTTCTGAATCTCCTCAAGATCCCCTTCGTAGTCGAAACGATCGTCCGGAGCGTCAAGCCCACAGTATGGGCAGGTCGTGCCATCTTCGCCCGGCCGTCGGCGTGCGCCCGCACAGTCCAACGCGCCCCCACGCTCTTCGCCTTGCCCCAAGAGGAAGGTCCGAGGTTCGCAGCGCTCGCTCGGACACTCACGGTAGCGCTTGCCGGTGTCCGACTGCGGAGCCGGGACCTCCAACTCCATGTGTCCTTCGGTTCCACCAACCCCGTGCTTCTCGAGTCGTCGAAAACGGAACTGCCTTTCCACACCCTCCTCCTTACGTGCCTTCGACACCTGCCAAGCACTCGAACGGTACGCGACCGAAGAGACACCGAGCCGCGTTCGTTCTACGCGCGTATCTCCCCAGATGCGCGCCCCGGTGAACTCCACACGCGCCTCATGCGACTACCTCCGATTGGGCGTGACGGTGACCTTCCCGATGAGCCGGCCGTATCGGTCGCGAGCGTGCACGTCGATCCTCATGCCTCGCCCCGCGACCCGATTGGCAAGCTGTTGCCGGGCAGCACGGGATCCCCGAGAGCCACGCTCGGGAGCATCGATGCCCACGAGACGGACCCGCTCTACCGGTGCGTAATCGTACCGATTCCCGCTCGACCTGCGCGTGATCTCCACATCGAGGGTGTCGCCGTCCAGCACTCGGCGGACCCGGCCATAGACTCTATCCATCACCCTACCTCCCGATTCCGGAGAGGGCTGCGGAGCGGCCCCGGATCCACTCCCACACCTCCTTCGGGAGCCAACCAGCGTAGTCCTGTGTCACGCCGATCACGAGGAGGCTGTCGTTTCGATCGATGTTCGCCCTGAGCCGCTCGGCGATGGGGGACGCCCCAAGTGTCGTGTCGATCAGCCACGTGGACTCCAAGGGGTGGCACCAGTCTCCAAGTGCCTTTATCGCGTCGTAGAGGCCCCCATAGTCCTGCCCGGGCCGGTTCAGGTCGTACGAAACGAGGTAGACCATTTCTCTCATTCTCCTCTGTGCCGTACCCATTTACGGCGTCCCGTGCATGAGACACCATTGTCCCAGATGTGTCAACCCTGGATCTTTCGTCCCAGGTATGGCACATTTTGGGGTCCCCAAGGCCAGGAGTCAGCCGATGGAGCCAAGACCGACAGTGGATTTCACCGTGCTCGCCCGCGCGACTAGGAAATTTCGGAAGGAACAGGGCCTGTCCCTGCGGTCAGCCGCCGAGCAATGCGGGGTCAGTGCCTCGACCCTCTCGCGAATCGAGCGGGAGGAAGCAAGACCCGACATCGATACGATCCGCCGCGTAGTCGACTGGGCCGGACTGCCGCTGGAAAAGGTCTTGCTGCGACGGCGCGACACCGAAGGTCGAAGGAAACCCGCGTCAAAGCCCGCAGAAGTGATGGCCCGGTTTGAGGCCCACCTCCGTGCCGAGCCCAACCTTGACCCGGACACCGCCGACGCACTAGCCGGGTTCTTGAAGATCGCCTACCGCGAGATGCTCCGAAAGAAGGGATAGACATGCCTGCCCGAGTTCCATGGCCACAGCAGGGGTTCCTCCGCAGATGGGAGGGAAAGGCGCAGGAACTCCGGCGAATCCTGGGACTTGGGGACGAGGACTCCCTCGACCCACTGGAGCTGATTGAGAAGATGCCAGGAGTACTTGTGGCCAGCGTGGTGGAGATCGGGAACGGAACGGGCTCCCTGCTCGATTGCCTACGGAGGGCCCGCAACTCCTGGTGGGCAGCAGCGTACCGAGAAACCGGCGGCCCATGGCTCATCGTCTACAACCCCTGGCAATCAGACACTCGGCTCCGCTCCTCACTCATGGAAGAGGTCGCCCACATCCATCTGAACCACAAGCCGACCCGGGTCTTCCCAGATCCGGCCACTGGTCTCCTAACCCGCGACTACGGGATCAGCAAGGAGAAGGAGGCCTATGGCGTAGCGGCAGCCGCCCTTGTCCCCTTTGTCGGACTCGTCCGACAGCTCGCGCGCGGGGAACCAGACGCCAGTATCGCCCGGCACTACGGGGTGAGCCCTGCACTTCTCAGATACAGGACCAATACCACCCGTGCTCGCCACCGCGCTGCACACACGCCCGCTCGGTCGTGAGGAGGTCCAACAATCAGATACCGACGGGCCTCGTTTATCGAGGCACGCGGGGGGGGCTAGTCTTCGGTCAACATCGAGAAGGCGGTGTTTAGTTCAGATCGAGCAAAGAGCCTTGCGGTCTCAAGGTCCTTGACGACCTCGAAGAGTCCTTCTGGCTCATGCCTGCCCCATCTGACGAATCCGGTTCTTCAGAGCGCGGACCCGATTCGGCCCCCCAACTG
>JAGQIB010000163.1:2889-6162 GCA_020431545.1 Gemmatimonadota bacterium | reverse complement strand
CCGTCCATCGCGACGGACTTCTTGATCCACTCGCGACTCAGGTGATACCAGTGCGTGAGACGGTCGATCACCACGTCGTAGCGCGGGCCGGAACGCAGATCGAACGGCTCGATCGACACGCGCTCCACCGCGAACTGCACGGTGTCGCCGTCCACGGGAATCTTCAGGTCGAGCCGGCCCAGAATCTCTTCGAACGCAATGGGCCAGCAGATGTCGGCCCCCAAAGAGAGACCGATCCGGCGGGTCACGTCGGCCATGGGCACCTCGGGCGAGCGGGTCGCCCTCTATTCATACACCATCCAGAGTGGGCCGGGATACAGCCACGAAAGGCCTTCCCGGAGTCGGTCGCGCCAGTTCTCCCAGTTGTGACCGTCCCGTGCCTCGGCGTACTTCACCTGCATGCCGGTCTCCTGCAGCAGCGGGATCAGCGAACGGTTCTCGTAGATCAGGGACTCGTACGTTCCGCAGCTCACGTACACGCGGTTCGCCACCGGCACGGGGTCGTCGCGCCAGGTGTTCATGAACTCGACCACGGGGTCGAAGGCGGGACCGCGCTCGTGGAACCCGGTATCCGAGAACGCGAACGAGCCCGACTGCAGCAGCAGTCGTCCGAAGAAGTTCGGATAGCGCACGGCCGTCGAGAACGCGGCCACCGCTCCGAAGCTCGCCCCCATCAGGCACCGCCCGGCCGGGTTGCCGGCGAGCGGCAGGTCCTTCTCGAGGCGCGGTACGAGCTCCTCCGCCACGAACCGGGCGTGCGGCGCATGGTTCGCGTACTCCACGAGTCGATGGTCCGAGTGCACGAGCGCCGCGATCAGACCCGGGATCTCGAGGCGATGGATCAGGTTGTCGAGCACCGTCTTGAGGCCGGAGTACTCCAGGTAGTCCGGGCCGTCGTGCACGACGAGCAGCGGGTACGTGCGCGCCTTCCGGAAGCGGGCCGGGTAGTACAGCGTCACCGGCATGGCGCGTTCGAGAGTGGCGCTCTCGACCTCCAGCTCCTCGAGCCGGCCGGGGCGCGCCTCGGGATCCTCGCGCGTCCAGTCCGGCACGCGATACCCCGTGGTGTGGAACACCGAGTTCGCGCCGAACGGATCGCGGGCGCGACGCTCGTTCAACGGGTCTTCCACGAGCTGGTGAAGCGGCCCCCGCACGATCTCGATCTTGTACTCCACGCGGGAGCTCTCCGGCATCTCGAGGATCAGGTACCAGAGATCCGTGCGGGACAGGCGGCGGAACGGCTGCGTCGAAGGCATGCCGAACACCCAGTGCCGTAGGTTCACGGCGTGCGCGTCGCCCCGCCACACGAACGTGACGGTCGATCCCTCCACGATCGGGAACTCGTGCTCGGCGAGGAACGCGTCGACCGACTCCGCCGTGCGCGGCCCGCGCTCGAGCTCGCGGATCGCGAGGCGCGGGTGACTCTTGAGATCCGTCGCCGAGCTCATCGCGACATCCCCTTCACGGTGCCGTCAGCCTCGAGGCGACGGATCGCGGCATCGGCCGTCCAGCGGTCCCCGTCGATCGAGAGCACCCCGCCGTCGTCCAGGACCACGGAGGCCGCGGGCGCGAAGCGGCGCGCGAAGCGGGAGACGCGTTCCGTGTCGTCGAGACTCAGACGACGCGTCGCGTGCGGCAGCGCCACGACGTTGCGGGCGACGCCGAGACCGATCTCGAACACCTCCGCGTTGCCGGGACCCTGCGGCGGGCTGTCGTGATAGAACACGACCCGCTCGGTGAGCACGATCGCGCCGCCGGACCAGCCCACGACGGGGACCCCGGCGGGGAGCGAGCCGAGAACGTCGAACAGCCGCAGCCGATTCAGCAGCACCGCCACGTGTCCGCCGGAGATCGCGAGCGCGGATACGCCGGCCAGGGTCTTCTCGAGTTCCTTGCGATGACGCTGCACGGCCGGGCGCTCGCCGAGACGCAACCGCGGCGCCCACTCCTCGTGAATCGCCTGCACCCGCTCGAGGTGTCGCGCATCCAGATCGCGGAGAGCCTGCATCGCGTCTTCCCGATCGGCCGCCAGGATCTCGGCGGGACCGGGCCGCCGCTCGAGCTCCGCGATCGCCGCCATCGTGTGACGCAGGCGCACGTCGTAGGTGCGCTGCATCGTCTGCAGAACGACCTGGCGCTCGTGGTGGACCTTCGCGAGATCCCGGTCCTCGCGGAAGACCTCGTCACCGCGCGAGTGCAGGCGCAGGCTCACGCCGCGACCGCGCAGCTGCGCCTGCAGCTCCTCGACCTCGTCCTCGCGCTCCTGCCAGCCGGCCGTCACCGAGGCGATGTCGCCGTCGATGCCCGCGTCCTTCAGGACCCGGCCGAGCGTCGTCTTGATGCGCTGGGGGCCGAGCAGGAAGACGGGCCGATCCGGCGCGGACGGCGAAGCGAACGTCACCGCGGCCGGCAACGTGGCCACGGTCATCGGGCGTGCACCTGGACGACCTGCCCCACCGTGTCGAGCATGGAACGCAGCTCGTCGTAGTCCGGATGGCGCAGGCGGATCCACGCGTTCGCCATGTAGCCGGCCTCGACCCCCTGCGTCGGCGTGCCGGCGGGCGGCAGGTGGTAGTCGATCACCCACTGGCCGTACCGCCGCTGGATCTCGTCCAGTCCGTCGTAGCGGTCGATCACGCCGTCCCGATCCGGACGCAGCGTGATGATGCCGGCACTGTAGGCGCGACTCGCACGGCCCGAGGTCTTGTGCCAGCAGATCGCGTTCGCCCACTCCACGTAGACGTCGAGGTCGTTCGCCGCGCAGTAGAGATCCCACGCGCGCACGCCCGGCGGACGACAGCCGATCTCGGAGAACCGCAGCCCCTTCGGCCCGAAGAACCACTCCATGTGCGTGGGCGACGTGCGGATGTCCAGCGCCTGGATCACCTGGCGCCCGAGCGCCTTGACCTCGTGGTAGGCCTCCGCCGAGTCGATGCGGTTCGTGGTGATGAACTGCGGAGAGATCCAGCGTGTCCGCATCGCCTCGAGAACGTTCGGGTAGTAATGGGTCACGAACTCGTGGGCGATCTCGCCCTCGATCGTGATCGTGTCGTAGAACGCCTCGTGCCCTTCCACGAACTCCTCGACCGCCACCGACTGCCCGTGGGCCAGCCCCGTCGCCTCGATCGCGCGCTCGAGCTCCTCGTCGGTCGTGACCTTGTGGGTGCCGGCGGCGCCCGCGCCGTCGCGCGGCTTGAGGATCAGCGGGTAGCCGACCGTGCGCGCGAACTCCCGCGCGTCGTCCGCCGTCTTTGCGCCCGTCGACTGCGCCGT
>JAGQIB010000163.1:0-2787 GCA_020431545.1 Gemmatimonadota bacterium | reverse complement strand
GCCGCCATCACGTGCGCCTCCACCGTCGCCTCGAGGCGATCGATCGGCGCCCGCTGGCGGATCCACTCCACCGCCCGGCGCATCTCGTCCTCGTTCACCACGGACGAGACCTGGTGGTAGTGGATCATCTGTGACTTCAACTCCTCGGGCAGCGCCTCCACGGGACGCTCCCCGATGCCCGTGACCTTCGCGCCCACCTGATGCAGAGCCCGGACGAACTCGCGCTGATTCGCCGGAAAGGCCGGCTCCACGAACACGACGTGCATCAGACCACCGCCTTCTTCGACGCCAGAATCTCCTCGTACACCGCTTCGTACTCCGGAATGCGGCTCTCCCAGGAGAAGTCCCCCGCCATTCCGTTCTTCTGCAGCGCCTGCCACGCCTTGCGATCCGCGTGCTGTTCGAGCGCGGACTCGATCGCCCAGCGGACCCCCTCGGGCGTAGGGTGATCGAACACGATGCCGGTCCCCGTCTGGTCCGAGGGATCCCACAGCTGGACCGTGTCCGCGAGACCGCCTGTCCGGTGCACGATGGGCACCGTGCCGTAGATCAGGCTGTACAGCTGGTTCAGGCCACACGGTTCGTAGCGAGAGGGCATCAGGAACATGTCCGCCCCGCCTTCGATGTGGTGGGCGAGCTGCTCGTGGTAGCCGCGGTAGAAGCAGACCTTGCCGGGGTGATCGCTCTGCAGCTTCTGGAAGAAGGTCTCGAACCGCTTCTCTCCGCTCGCGAGCACCACGAGGCGGAAGTCGCGCCGCTCCAGCAGTTCCGGCAGAACCTTCTCGAGCAGGTCGATGCCCTTCTGGCTCACGAGTCGCGTGATCATCCCGATCACCGGCACGTGCTTCTCGTACGGCAGCGAGAGCTCCTCGAGCAGCGCCTCCTTGCACCGTTCCTTGCGCCAAAGGCTCTTCACGGAGTACCGGAACGGAAGATGCGGATCTTCGCGTGGATTCCACACTTCCGTGTCCACGCCGTTGAGGATTCCGGTGAGCACGTCGCGTCGCTTCTGCAGCAGCGTGCCGAGGCCCATGCCGAGGCGCTCGGTCACGATTTCCTCCGCGTAGGTCGGACTCACGGTGGTGATGTGGTCCGCGTGGAGGAGGCCGGTCTTCAGGAATCCGATCCGGCCGCCGCGGAGGTCCTCCGCGTCCAGGTAGTGCGCGGCCGGCGCGAGGCCCGTGTCCTCGAGCACGGTGGACGGGAAGATCCCCTGGTACCCGAGGTTGTGGATCGTGAGGACGGTTCCGGTGCCCTGGAACAGGCGGTCCCAGGCGTAGATCGTCTTGAGGTAAAGCGGGAGCAGCGCGGACTGCCAGTCGTGCGCGTGCGCGATGTCCGGCGCCCACTGCATCCGCTGGCACGCCTCGAGCGCGGCCCGGGTGAGCAGGACGAAGCGACGGTGCTCGTCCTCGTCGCTCGTGTAGAGGTTCGCCCGGTCGTACAGCTCGGGACAGTGGACGAAGTAGATCTTGAGGTCGGTGCCCGTCAGCGTGGCCTGGTACACCGAGAAGTCGTAGCTGCGGGTGCCGATCTGGACCGACACGTCGCCGAGGCCGGGCACCGACGCGAAATCGTAGGCGTCGACCTCGATCGAGGAGTACAGCGGCACGAACACGCGGACGTCGTGCCCGCGGCGGTGCAGGTGCGCGGGCAGTGCGGCGGAAACGTCGGCGAGGCCACCGGTCTTCGCGAAGGGGGCGATCTCGCTCACGACGTACAGGATTTTTCGATTCTGGGGGCTCATCCGGGCAGGATAGCATCGAGCGAAGGACGACGCACGCCCCGCGTCCGGAACGGGCGCATCGGCCGCTTTCGGCCCCCCGGGCCGCAGCCCGCACGAGCGATCGCTCCGGGCCCGATCCGAGACCCGGCACGGAGCGGTGACATCATCGACCGGGGACGGTAGGATCCGGCATCATGCCCGTCGTCGTCTTCGTCGCCCCGTTCCTGCTGCCCACCACCCGCCGATTCGTCGAGCACGCGGCGACGTTGCCCGGCGTGCGCCTCGCGCTCGTGACCCAGGAGCCGGCCGAGAAGATCCCCGCCCCGCTCCGCAAGCAGCTCGCGGCCCAGGAGATCGTGGAGAACGCGCTCGATCCGGACGTGATCACGGGCGCCGTCCGCGCGGTGAACACGCGCCTCGGCCCGGTGCACCGGGTCCTCGGCGCGCTGGAGGAGCTCCAGGTTCCGCTCGGTGAGGTGCGCGACCGCCTCGGCATCCCCGGGATGGGCGCCGAGGCGGCCCGCAACTTCCGCGACAAGGCCCGCATGAAGGAGGTCCTGCGCGCGAACGGTCTCCCCTGCGCCCGGCATACGCGGGTCCGGTCCGACGACGAGGCCTGGGCGTTCGTGCGCGAGGTCGGCTACCCGCTGATCGTGAAGCCGACCGCGGGTTCCGGCTCCCGGAACACGTTCCGCGTGGAGGACGAGGAGCAGATGCGCGAGGTTCTCGCGCTGGATCGATCCGGCCCGGGCGCGGAGACCATGATCGAGGAGTTCGTGACCGGTCAGGAGCACAGCTTCGACAGCGTGTTCCTGAACGGCCGCCTCGTGTGGTTCTCCTGCTGTCACTACTTCCCGCGCCCGCTCGACATCCTGGAGAACGACTGGATGCAGTGGTGCGTGGTGATCCCGCGCGAGGCGGATCATCCGCGCTACGCGGACATCCGCGTGGTGGCCGAGGCCGCGTTGCGCAAGCTCGGCATGGTGGACGGTTTGAGCCACATGGAGTGGTTCCGGCGACCGGACGGCGGAATCGCGATCTCCGAGGTCGGCGCGCGCCCG